>JBFHHS010000239.1:0-3973 GCA_041596895.1 Crocinitomicaceae bacterium
AAACAGCAATTGCCTGAGTATGATTTTTTATACTTAGGTGATAATGCTCGTGCTCCTTATGGTACGCGTTCTTTTGATGTTGTTTACGAATTTACGCTTGAAGCAGTTACTGAACTGTTTGATCGTGGGTGTGAATTGGTTATCCTAGCTTGTAATACGGCATCAGCAAAGGCTTTACGCACAATTCAACAAAATGACCTGCAGAAAATCGGCGCTGATAAGCGGGTTCTTGGTGTAATTCGACCAAGTACAGAAATTATTGGCGACTTGACGCACAGCAATAGCGTAGGTTTGTTAGCTACAGAAGGGACAGTGAGTTCTAATTCGTATGTAATCGAAGTGAATAAGTATTCGCCTGAAACGAAAATACATCAACAAGCTTGTCCAATGTGGGTGCCGTTAATTGAAAGCAATAAACACAATACGCACGCAGGAAAAGAATTCATTCGAGAGGATGTGGAGAGTCTTTTGAAACAAGACCCAAGTATGGATGTTATTGTTTTAGGTTGTACGCATTATCCTATCATTAAAGATTACATTCAATCTATAGTTCCTGATCATGTTACGGTGGTTTCACAAGGGAATATCGTCGCTGAACGTTTATTGGATTATTTACAGCGTCATCCAGAGATGGATGTGAAGTGTTCTAAGAACGGAACTTCAACTTACCTTACTACTGAAAGTACAGAGGAATTCGATGCGAATGCAAGTCATTATATCGGAGAAGCTATCAAATCGGTGCATATCAAACTCGGATAATTCCATGCGCAATTGCGCTTTATTTATTGTAATTTTAAGCCACAAACAATTACAATGAGACTTACACTACTTTTCTGTATTATCTCCTTCTTCGGAATGAGTCAAGTTCAATTTTCTGCAAATACAAAAGCGGATATTTTAGATATAATCAAATTGTCTAAACAACAATCGAACAGCGAATTAACGGAACTTTATCCAGTTTATGAATTCAATGGAATCAACTATGTTTCTATCATTGCTAAAGTAAATTCAAGCTATCATAAGTCCGACCTTGAATCTCAAAACGTGATGGTTGGTTCAAAAATCAATGATATTTTAAGTCTTAAATGGCCATTGGAATCCATTTCGGATGTGCTCACATGCAATCAATTCTCGTATGTTAAAGTTGCAGGAAAAGTGAAACCATTATTGAATAAAGTTCCGGCTGCAACACGTGCAGATAGTGTTTGGATGGGATACGGTTTACCTCAAGGCTATACGGGAAAGGATGTCATCATTGGGATTACTGATTGGGGATTCGATTATTCTCACCCGATGTTTTACGATACATTACTCCAAGAAACACGAATTTTGGCTGCTTGGGATCAATTTAAGACCTCTGGACCGGCTCCAACCGGATACAGTTATGGAACGGAATACGATAATCCAACAGATTTAATCTCAGCTGGTGCAGACACGGCAAATATTTATTCCTATGCTACACACGGTTCACACGTGGCCGGAATAGCAGGTGGTTCGGGTGCAGGAACTCCATACAGGGGAATCGGTTTTGAATCGGAGTTTTTATTTACAACATTCTTGGTTGATGAAGGTGCTGTCCTTGATGCTTGGGAATGGATGAATAATAAAGCTATCGCAGAAGGAAAACGTTTGGTGATTAACATGAGCTGGGGATTGTATCACATGGATGCGATTGATGGAACTTCAATCATCAGTCAAGCGTTAGACGCGTACTCGGCTCAAAACGTGGTTTTCGTTACTTCTGGTGGTAATAACGGTGACACTCCTTTTCATATTAAGAAAAACTATTCAGGTGATATCCTTAAATCAAGAATCAATTTCTACTCCAATCCAGGACTAGGAACTGTGTGGGGACAAAGTGTGCACATGTGGGGAGAAACAGGAAATGAAATTTCAAGTGCTATCCAAATTTTAGATCTTTCCAATCAGGTTTTAGATCAATCGCCTTGGTATAACACTACCACAACAACTAATTATGTCGATTCATTTATTGTTGCTCCGGCTACAACAGATACCATTTGGTTTAACTTATCTGCCGATGAGCTTTATCCTACCAATAACCGTCCTCAAATGCGTTTGAGAGTGAAATATCCACCATCTGGGTATAAGGTTGTTTTGCTTTCTACAGCTCCAACAGGAACGGTGCATTATTGGAACGTAACGGAATTAACAAATGATGTTGGGAACTGGGGAATGTCCTTTGCTTCGTTGGGCGCAGGTTATACTGCAGGAGATGATAATTATGGAATTGGAACACCGGCGTGTACGCATTCGGCGATAACTGTTGCTGCTTATTCCGCTGAGTACTATACCATGACAGGTGTTGAAGTGGGCGGTCAATTGGCTTCTTTTTCAAGTATCGGACCTTTAATGACGGATTCGTTGAAACCGGATATTGCCGCACCAGGAGTAAGCGTTCGTTCTTCTATTTCTTCGTATACAGATGCTGCATATACGGCTGTGACGAGCGTTGATTTTAATGGGAGAACATATCCATTCGCTGCGTTTAGCGGTACATCCATGTCTTCTCCAGCAACTGCGGGTGTTGTGACCTTAATTTTAGATGCAAATCCATACTTATCTCCAGAACAGGTGAAGCAAATTTTAATTGCTACGGCACGAAAAGATGATGACACGGGCGTTATACCTAGTTTCGGTTCGCCTATTTGGGGATGGGGGAAAGTGAATGCATATGCTGCGGTTCAATTGGCGTTGAATACCGTTGGAATTACGGAATTGAATCATGCGGTTTCGTGGAATGTTTTTCCAAATCCAGCAAATGATGTTTTGTCCGTTTCAGGATTGAATGCACCAACGGAAGCAATGATTATCGACCTTCAAGGGAAAGTCGTTCATGTAGAATTGATTGACAATTCCACAAATGTGAGTGCTCTTGAATCTGGCGTGTATTTCTTGCGATTGATTCGTGACGGTAAAGTGGAACAAAAGAAATTTGTGAAGTTGTAACTAATTCACTTTCACGAAATTCCCAATACTTTCATCGTTTAATCGAATGAAATAATATCCTTCAGGAAAACTCTGAACGTTTATTTCTGTATTCACCTCTGTGTTCCTTTTGCGAAAAACAACCTTTCCATTGGAATCAATAATGGTGATTAACCCTTGGGATAAGTGCTCAATATGTATTGACTTCATCGTAGGATTTGGATAAACCCGAATAAAGGCTTTTGCATCTGTTGTTTCTTCCCGTTGAACAGCGTAAATGTACGTTCTACGTGAAACCTGATTCCAGCGCTCATCCTTTTCCGTCCACGCATAACCAATGTTTTGTTCAATGAGTCCGTTGGCATCTTTCAAGTAAGATGATTTTGAATTGTTCGTCCATTCATTTGTCATGGAAAACCAAACCTTTTGAATTGTGAAGTCTAAGCCATGTGCATGATGATAGTGCTGTTCTTCCTTTGAATAGACTTCCCATTGATCATTCTTAAACTCTTCTTTAACTACACGCGTTAATTTTCCCGTATCATCCTTTGTATAAATACTGCGCATCTTCTTTGTAGGTGATTCAAACAGATAGTTTGCTATATCTCCTTCGCTGTCGTATTCATAATGGTACGAATTAATCATGAGTACTGTGTCTTGAGTATTATTCTGGAAGAAGGTCTTTTTTGTTAGAACATGATCTTGGTCATCGTAGGTAGTGTATTCCTTTTGAACTTCTTCCCAAACATTGTTCGCCCATTCCTGACGTGTAGATGCCACAACACGATCTTTTTCATCCAGACTGAAGGTTGTTCTGTTCACAAGAACCCAAATTCCTTGCAACTGATCCCAGTTCTCTTTTCTGTTTTCGACTGATTTGCCAGTCTTATTTCTGGTATAACTTAATTTAGAAACGTTTACCCAATCATTGTTGTCTTCGCTCCACGTCTCGTTAATTGTATAAGAAAGAAAACCAGCTTCATCATAAAAATGGTTGATACGTTGATTTAATTTCCATGAACCTTCT
>JBFHHS010000240.1:0-3972 GCA_041596895.1 Crocinitomicaceae bacterium
ATAACAACACCTATACCCCACTGCTTAAATCTCGCTTCGAATGATAAATCATTCGTAAACCTCGTGAAATTCTCTCAAATACATTTATCTTTAACAATATGCAGCGTTGCTTAGCTGCTGAACGAAAGATACAATCCACACTAAACCATTCTTAAAAAAATCTTTTTGGATAGCGATAATGATTAGTACTTTATCTTACACAACTATAAGGATTCAAATGAAACATCAATAAATGAATTCATTATTGGAAAAAAATTAGTACTTTTTTAATTCATTGAAGTATATCATTTGATATGAAGACTATTTTCGTAATCCTCTTTTCCCTGTTCGTTTCTAATCTTTATTCTCAAAACGATTTTAATATTCTCCCCATTCAACCTGCGAGTTTAAGTGACACAATTGGAAAACACACCAAAATAGAGTTTAAGCTGATCGACCTACCAATTTCTTTGCAGAGTGATATTGATTCGTTTTTAAATTGGAATCAAGGTAATCTAACTTCAGGCAAAGTTGGATTAAATCCATTCATTGAATGGGACATTGATGTAGAAGCAACTTTTACCCATACTATTTCAGGAACTACCAAAAAGGTAGACGGTTTTTTTTCTTCAGAATACAATCGCTCACCGGGTGTGCCAAATGCTTATATAGAACCTCATATGGGAGGGATTTCGATTTTAGGACATAGTTGGACAGAAATTCCTTCAGAACGTAGCTTTCTCATCAGAGCGGCCTTACCTGATACTGGTATTTGGAATTGCTCGGTTGAAATAAAAGAGAATAGCGGTACTATTATTTATACCGCTCCTGGGTTCTCAATTAATGTTGGTGATTCTAATAATCCAGGGTATATGTACATTGGAAGTTCCAATAAAAGGTTTCGTCTTGGTGATGAGCCTTTTAACCCAGTTGGACAGAATTTAGTTTTCCCTGGAAATCATCGAATGGAGGCCATTTCGTGGATTGGTCCCCATGATTATGCAAGCTCCTTGGCCTATGAAGAGTGGTTTGATGAGATTTTACCTCGATTTGCCGATAATGGGGGGAATTATTACAGATTACTTCTAGCTCCAACTGAATTCGATATTGAATATGAAAAATTAGGAAATTACTTTGATCGCCTGCATTATGCTCAGGAAATCGACAATACAATCGAGCATGCTGAACTAAATGATATCAAAATTCATTTTAACATGATGCTTCACTTTCCATTGGAATATGACAGTCCTTATGTAAGAAAAGACTGGACATTCCCAGAAATAGTTTGGTGTTACAATGACGATTCACAACTAGGCTTATCTCTTCCTACTGAGATGTTAACGGATTCTTTAGCAATTAAATATTGGGAACAACGCATTCGATATATTGTTTCCCGTTGGGGGTATTCTACATCTATAGGAGCTTTTCAATTAATGAGTGAAATTAATAATATAGGAGTTGATGCCCCCTTAAATTATGTTCCGTATGAAGATCAAGCCGGTATTCCAGAAGAGGTAGCATCATGGAATGATAGGATGGCAAATTACATAAAGAATGATTTAGGCCATTTGGATCATTTAGTTTGTGCTAGTTACACAGGTTGGCCTGATATTTTAGACTCAACTCATAGTTTTCAATCAATTGACTTTGTTGACGTTAACCGATATACTTCTCTTCATGATCGATTCAACATATTACAAGGTGACGCAGCTACCATTACAACAGAATACAGTAAACCATTTGTCAACTCAGAATTTGGAGCCGCATTTTTTGGAGGGGATATCTGTGCCGAAATAGACTGGATAAGAGACATATGGATGGGAGCAATGATTGGGACTGCGGTATCTATGCCATGGGAGTTTCCATGGGGACACGATACGAATAAAATGGATTTCTTTTTTTCTCAATTAGGTCGTGCTAAAATGGCTATAGAAGATGTTGATGTTGATATTGAAGCATACAACTCTTATTTCACTGCTGATAGTGATAATCTCATGCAATGTGCCTATTGGAGCAATGAAGTTGGGAGTACAGGACGATACTCAGTTGGGGTTATCGACAATCGAACAGTAAATTTCTATACCAATGGGTGTACCACTGGTTCAAATATTATTGTTGAAAACGTTCCTCTGAATGCCCGCACGGTACAGCCTTTTTCTGGAAGTACAAACCCCTTTATTAATGTTTACACGACAAGTTATGACAATGATCTCATTGTCGATTATTACGATGTGTTGACGGGAGATTATATTAGTTCTGAAACCCTACCTTTTGGTCAAGGATTCGTGCCATTAAACTATCCCGTCACTGACAGTACGCGACCAATGATTCTATTTAAGATTTATCCTTCACAAGTCAATCAAGTAGACTTTGTCACAGATCTAGCAAATGACATTAAAATATACCCCAACCCTACAAAAGGAATTGTTACAATTAGTGTAGATAACCAAGACGATGATGTCAAAGTCACATTATTTGATTTAATGGGTAAAGAAATTACAGAAGAACAAAAATTTAAGGGAACCACTGTAATAGATATAGGAACCGCCACGAACGGTGTCTATATTCTAAGGGTATCAACCAATGAAGGAACCCTCGTCAAAAGAATAGTAAAACAAAACTGAAAAATATTTGGCAGATAGACATTTGATAATTTTTCAATATTCTGAAGTTATTTTCACTGTTTTAAAACAATTATAATCTAACCGTAACTAAACGCTTCAAACACAATCAACATGAACTACAGCTACACACAAAACAATCTCTTTTTCAAATAACTAAACTTTTGTCACCTCTTTTGTCCCCCTGATCTTATAGTAAATCTGTTGCTAACATTATATATTTGAAATAAACCTAAATTAAATTCTATGGAAAACACCATCAAAATTCAGAATGAATTCAACACTTTAGAGAAAATCAAACAATTCGTTGAGAAAGAATCGGCATACACTCCTTCAATTGAATATGATAGTTGGGACGTAAGAACTGACGCCAACGGGCAAATGGAAAAGTGTGTCATAATTAAGAAAAGTGGTATGCACGGGATGAAAGTCCATTTCACAAAAGACAACGAAATTATGATGTGTCACATTATTCCTAGTAAGGTGATGAACGCTTATTTCGGAAGAAGTCAAAAAGCCCGAAAAAGCATTCTAGAAATCGCTGCTGGTGGCATCAAGAATGTATTGCTCTCTGGAGGTCAGAATAAGGCGTTTGATGAAATGGAAGAAGTAATGCTCAGAATTTCTGAAAAATAATAACTTTTAAATACACTTAGTCAACTATGAATAAAACAACTACAAGTACTGTAATATTTGCGTTTATTAACCTATTAACTCTCCAAGTGAGTGCTCAAACTCTTGTTCAAGATATCAATCCAGGTACGGCTGATGGTAATCCATTTGACAAGGCTGTATTTAATTCAGAACTCTATTTTAGAGCAGATGATGGGACGAACGGTTTGGAGCTTTGGAAACATGATGGTACGAATACAACGTTGGTTCAAGATATTAATCCTTCCGGTAACTCAAATCCTGAATATTTCACGGTTGCTGGAACAAATCTATATTTTATAGCAAATGATGGAACCAACGGAGCTGAATTGTGGAAATACGATGGAACTACTGCAACCTTGATTGACATAAACCCGGGTGCATCTGGCGGCTTAAGTTCTACAGAAGAGCTCTACGTGGTGGGGAATGATCTCTATTTCCGAGCAGATGATGGTATTAATGGCGTTGAGTTTTGGAAATATGACGGTACAACTGCAACACTTGTCGACATTAATCCGGGACCAGGTGATTCTAATCCATATGGCTTTACTGGTTTTGGAGGAGATATTTATTTTGGTGCGAATGACGGAACAAACGGTACCGACCTATGGAAATATAATGGTACTTCAGCTACCTTAATTGATGTTGATCCAGGAAACCTCCCGTCACTTCCAGATGAATTAACAGTCTTCAATTCGGCATTGTACTTTAAAGGCTCCAA
>JBFHHS010000241.1:0-3921 GCA_041596895.1 Crocinitomicaceae bacterium
AGGTTTCTTTCAGACACCAACTATCCACAAAAGTTTTTAAATCAATGGAGTCGTCTGGGTTCATGCCTAAATGCGACATGATGATGAAAGCATCGTTTTCAGTTAACTCGCTATCATCTACAGAGGCAATAACCTTATTGTTATAGTTACAACTATTTAATAATGCAAAACAAAACAGGCCAGCAAGTATGCTAGCCTGTCGAAATGATATATAAAGTTTATTTACCAATAGAGTATAGTTCTTCTTGGTTTACTTTAATCGTGTGCTTTTTACTTAATTCTTCTAGCCAATTTTTCTCTAAGAAATTTTGGTAATCTGAAGTAATTGCACCTTTAGCTTCTGCAAACTCTTTTTGAGCAGGTTGTAATTTTTCTTTAACTAATACGATGTAAAACTTACCATCAACTTCAAATGCTTTATTTAAACCAGTGATTAAGTTTTTGTTTTCCAAGTATGGTGTTTTATTGATGTCAAATTTTCCATTTCTATGACGAATGTTTAATTCAGAATCGCCATTAATGATTTGAACTACTTCCACAGGTGAAAGTGTGTCTCTTTTTAATAGATCATACGCCTTACTTGCAGATTCAGCCGTATAACACTCGTAAACATCACCGTTTATGCGTTCTCCCCACATATAATCTGATTTGTTATTCTCATAGAACGATTTTAAACCAGTTGTATCTTTCATCGCTTTGTTCCAAACTTTATCAGACATGATTTCATATAAAAGTATACCATCATGGTATTCAGTAATTAATGCTTTGAAAGCTGGATATTTTGAAGCTAATTTTGACTCTTCATAATTCAAAATTGTTTCTTTTTCCCAGTTCGCATATTGCGCGTCTACAACAACGTTGGTGTTTTCTTGTCTTGCACCTCGGTAATTTGACTTTAAATATTGTGCGAAATCTTGTTGGTAGAATTTCTTCTTGTCCATTTTGAATAATGGTTTATTGCTAGGAAGGGTAGAAGGATCGAATTGACCTTTAAAGTAAGTAGAATCTAAGTTATCATAGAACCATTTAAGTCCCTTTTTACTTTTGCTAGAGAATTTGTATTCTTTTTTCAATTTAGCAACAAATGAATCTTGTGTTGTTTTAGAACGTTCATCTTTAGCAACTTTGCTTTCCAATGCATCTTTCATTACTTCGTACGAAGCTACACCTGTTAACTTTAAACGTTTAACAATATGGAAACCATAATCAGTTCTTATCGGTGCGCTATACTCGCCATCATTCGCAATTGCAAATGCAGCATCTTCAAATTCCGTAACCATTCTAGTGGTAGTCCCTGTACCAAACGCAGGTAAGACCCCTTTTTTCTTGTTTGAAGAAGGGTCATCTGAATATTTAGCAACTAAAGCCTCAAAATTTCCACCATTTTCAAGTAATTCATAAATCTCGTTGATTTTTGCTTGAGCAGCAGCAACTTCTTCTTCTTGAGCACTTTTGTTCACAGCAACCATGATATGAGCCGTTTCTATAGTACCCCTTGCTGGTCTTTTATCTGTTACTTGTAAGATGTGATAACCGAAACGAGTTCTGAAAGGATCTGACACTTCACCAATTTCAGTCGTGTATGCTTTTTCTTCAAATGGATAAACCATTTGAAAAGCAGTGAAGAAGCCAAGGTCACCACCATTAGTAGCAGCTGAAGGATCTTCTGAACCTAATTTCCCTTGTGCGGCGTCTTTGAAAGATCGTCCATTAAGAATACTCTTTTTAAGATCCATGATTCTATTGTAGGCAACCAATGTATCGGCAGGAGAAGCATTTGGAGCTAATTTAATAAGAATGTGAGAAGCTCTGACTTCTTCAGTCGTTCTTAAGTAAGCCTCTTTTATTAAAGACTCATTTTTTGCTGAATCAACTAAATAAGGAAGTGCCAATTGTTTTTGGTATCCTCCGAGTTCTTTCACTAACTTAGGAATGGTGTCATATCCTAACGCCTCAGCTTCAGCAACTTTTAATTTGAATTTTTTAAACAACTCCATATACTCATCAAGAGAAGCTTTATCATACTTTGGGTCATTATTATTCTTTAAATAAATCTGAAGAAATTCGGACTTTGTAATTTCTTTATCATTAATGGTCATAATCACAGGATCTTGACCGAAAGATTTAAAACCTAAAACTAGAGTGAAGGCAATCAATATTAATTTATTCATGTTTGTTGTTTTTTTTAGCGATATCAAATATAATCAATCTATCAATTTAGAAGCTTAACGCATTATTTAATGCTATAGTTTGGTGCTTCTCGCGTAATTGTAACATCGTGTGGGTGACTTTCTAAGAAACCAGCACTCGTAATTCTAACAAAATTTGAGCCTTTTAATGATTCTATGTTTCCAGCGCCACAATATCCCATTCCTGATCTAAGTCCACCAATAATTTGATACATAACTTCTTTTAGCTTCCCTTTAAAAGGAACGCGACCAGAAATTCCTTCAGGAACTAATTTTTTTATGTCATCTTCAGCAGCTTGGAAGTATCTGTCTTTTGACCCCTTTTGCATAGCTTCTAATGAACCCATTCCTCGGTATGTTTTAAATTTTCTTCCTTGATAAATAATTGTTTCACCTGGCGATTCTTCAACCCCTGCAAACATGGATCCTACCATAACTGTATCTGCTCCAGCCGCGATTGCTTTTACAATATCACCAGTATATCGAATTCCTCCATCCGCGATAACAGGAACTCCTGTACCTTCAAGTGCAAGAGCAACATCGTTTACTGCAGTTAATTGTGGAACACCAACCCCCGCAATGACACGTGTTGTGCAAATTGAACCTGGTCCGATTCCCACTTTCACAGCATCAGCTCCGGCTTCAACTAAAAACTTTGCTGCTTCAGGAGTAGCAATATTTCCAGCAATAACATCTAAATCAGGAAATATTGATTTTACTTCTCTTAATTTTTCGCCAAATGTTTTTGTGTGTCCATGTGCAGTATCAATTACAATCGCATCAACCCCAGCATCTACAAGTGCTGTGACACGTTCGATCGTATCATCAGTTACACCAACTGCTGCAGCAACACGAAGTCTTCCAAAAGTATCTTTACACGAGTTAGGGTGTTCTTTTACTTTTATGATGTCTCTAAATGTGATTAAGCCAATCAGTTTATTGTCAGCATCAACAACAGGTAACTTTTCAATTTTATTTGCTTGAAGAATTTGTTCTGCTGTAGCAAGATCTGTATTCTCTGAAGTAGTGATTAAATTATTAGATGTCATCACTTCCAAAATTGGACGTGAATGGTTCTTTTCAAAACGTAAGTCTCTATTTGTAACAATCCCCAAAAGGATATGGTTTTCGTCAATTACAGGGATCCCACCAATTTTATTTTCCTGCATTAAGTTTAATGCGTCAAGAACTGTTGAGCTTTGTGTGATTGTAACAGGATCTAATATCATTCCACTTTCAGACCGTTTAACCTTACGTACTTCCATAGCCTGTGCTTCAATGGACATGTTTTTGTGAACCACACCAATACCTCCTTGTTGTGCAATAGCAATTGCCAAACTTGCTTCTGTAACCGTATCCATTGCTGCGGATACAATAGGTGTGTTAACTGAAATGTTACGGGTTACTTTACTTTTTAGGGTTACTTCATATGGAAGTACTTCAGAAAAAGCGGGAGTTAAAAGAACGTCGTCATAAGTAAGACCTTCTTTAATTTCATTTAAATTTGAAAGAGACATATGCTGAACCTATTTTTTAATAAATAAATTCTTGCAAAAGTACATATTTTTTATCGGATAATAAAGGAAAAACATGACTATATATTTGTTAAAGAATTGCAAATAATTTATAAAGATTGATTATATTCATTAGACTTGTTAATCTTAAAAATAAGAACCTATGAAAGTAGTTTTAAGTCTACTATTTTGTTCAATGATATTGATGACTTTTGGAC
>JBFHHS010000242.1:0-3905 GCA_041596895.1 Crocinitomicaceae bacterium
AAGGGCATTTGTAATTGTAACTGAAGTAGCTTGACTCACCTCAATATTAAAAACTCCTGTTGATGGATTCGGATAAAGTGAGAAGTGATTATTTGCATCGTTTTCATCAATTCCTACAACCGTTAATGCAACACAATTTGAAGTTTCTGTACAGCCATTTAAGGTTACCATCACGGCATAATTACCAGTAATTAAAGGGGTGAAACTTTGACTTGTTTCACCTGGAATTGGTGTATTTCCATTGTTGCAATCTACCCAAACATAAGTTGCTCCAGTTTGCGTGGCAGTGATTGTCTCGCCTGTTACCGATGTTGTTGCATCTGGCAAAGGATTAATGGTAAGGTCTAAGGTAATTGTCGAATCACAACCGGCAGCATTAGTTACGACGTGCGTTGCTGTATTATTTGAACTCGTGTATGTGTTTCCATCAATCCAATCGTAGCTGTCACAAGCAGACTGTGTGTCAATTGAAAAGCTTTTACACGCTTTGTAAATTTTTACTTTACCAACGTTGAGACCGTAATCATAAATACCATTGGCTGCAACTGTTCCATCACCATTTATTGCTACAGCGAATCCACCTGCATCTCCTGCAGCTTCGCCATTAAGGTCGGCTCCGTCTTGTGTCCAAGTTCCAGAAACTAATCTCATTACTCTTAAATGTCCGGAGTTAGAACCGTTTGCGTCACTTCCTGCAGCACCGATTGCGACAGTTTTACCATCATCACTGATGCTGACAGCACCACCTGACCAATCGTCCGCATTATCTCCATCAATATCAGATCCAACTTGTGTCCATGTTCCGGCGATATTTTTAAACACTCTAACATGACCGGCGTTTGATCCAGAGCCGTCATTTTGCGAAGCACCTATGGCAACAGTGGTACCATCAGCACTTAAGCTAATCGCTTTACCAGATTGATCACCTGCGGCTTCACCATCGATATCTGCACCAATTTGAGTCCATGTACCAGCGATATTTTCATAAACGCGTACTTGTCCTGCGTCCGAACCATTCGCGTCATTTCCAATTGCACCAATTGCAACTATAGAACCATCTCCGCTAATACTCACAGACTGACCAGCTTGATCATTTGAAGCTTCACCGTAGATATCGCTACCTACTTGAGTCCAAGCACCTCCAGCATATGTAAACACTTGTACACGCCCTTCGTATGCTCCAGAACCATTATCCCATGGAGTTCCAATTGCAAGCGTTAAACCATCATCACTAATGCTCACTGAGGTTCCCGCAAAACTGTTTGTTACATCACCGGCAATATCAAGTCCCATTTGAGTCCACCCTCCAGCGAAATACTCATAAACTCTAACGCGTCCCATGTAACTATTTGCTTGTGGTGCTCCAATGGCTACAATAGTACCGTCGTTGCTGATACTAACAGAACCACCGGTGTTTTCACCATTTACGTCACCGCTGATATCTGCACCTAATTGCGTCCATGTTCCGGCCATGTTTTGATAGATTCTAACACTACCCGCAGTTCCACTTCCAGCAGATTGTCCAGCACCGATTGCTATGGTAGAACCATCTGCTGTCATGCTTAACGATCGTCCAAAGACATCGCTGTATGCGACACCTACCAGGTCAGTTCCTATTTGGTTCCATTGTGCCATTGCTGATTGTGACGTAAAAGCCGCTGCAGCGAATAGCATTGCTTTTAAATATAATTTCATTTTTTCGTCTTTTAAAAGTTTAATCTTAATAGTTCATTTCAATAAAATCACCGCTCAACTCGTAAAAATAAGAGAAGCTTGTCCCACCATTTTCCGGTTCTAATTGCACAACATACTGAGCTTTTGAAATATCTCCATTGTCTGGAAATTTGATGTAAGCTAAGCTTAAGGTTGGATTCTCAATTTGTTTTTCTGCTGTTAAACTCTTCATTGATTCCTCAACCAATCCACCTAATTTTGAAAGATTAATATTATCGTTGAGTTGAAACATGAAGTCAGAAGCTTTACTTCCTTCAGGAATCTCCAGGGTAACTTCCGAAGTTTGTTCCCAACTACCAGATCCATTGTGCCATTCACCCATCTTAAGAGAAGCAGGGTCTTTTGTTACTGTAGTGTTGATTGACGTTCCCAATTGAGCGACATACAGAATGCTTAAATCAGTGTAATAAGCATCTTCTCCAAACTCTCTTTTTAACTCAGCTTCTAGTTCGCCGAATCCTTTTGCGTTATGTGATTCTGCACCAGCAGGCCCTCCACAAGATAAAAGTGTTAAAGTAGCTAATGCTGCAATTGTAATGTTTCTGAATAATTTCATAGTTATTTAGTTTATTGATTTATTAGTAATTGATTATTGTTGCGATTCATCTGTTTCTTCTTCATCTCTTCCGAACATAAAAAAGAGTGCACCTCCACCTATGATTAACAGAATTCTTATGATCCATCCCATGGTGTCTCCCCACATGTCAATCCATGCCAATAATCTAATATTGTAATTGAAAAGTGAAAGCACAATAGACATGATTCCCATAGCACCTATAATAAGTCCTCCCTTACCTAGTTTTGATTTAATATCATCCATAGTGAAATTGTAATGGTTTGTTAAATAGTTTTACTTATTCCAAACATAAAAAAATAACCTATTATATAGATGATTTAGGGAGAGACAAAAGGGGGTACATTGTATTTAATAACTGATATACAGTTGGTTATAAGTCAATAGTTCTTTAGGTAATCACTAATGGATTCTGGACTTATAATATTGATTTTCTTACGCACTCGACTCCTGGCCTTCTTAACACTATTGGGTTCAATATTTAAAATTGTTGCAATTTCTTTTTGAGAATAGCCTATTTTAATTAATGTCAATAATCGAATTTCCGATTTGGTTAAGTTGGGATGTGCGGAAGTTAAGTTTTCTAAGAAATCAGCATTGAGTTTATTAAATTTTAGTTTGAAGTCATCCCAATCAGAATCACTAGCCGAATGTTCGAGTAACTTAAAAATGCTTGCGATATCCGTTTTTTGAATTGATTTATTTTGCCCCGTATTCTCTTTAAGTTTTTCTGATGCTAAGGAGAGTTCTTCTTGTTTTTTGGCAAATTCAATTTGTAATTGTTCTACGGTGCTTAGTTTTTTCTTTATTAGTCGTGCGATGAAATAAGAAAAGCCAATAAACTCTATTACTGTACCAGTTTTAATATATAAAAATGGATCTCCAGGTAAGATTTGAAAATGACCATCCATTAGCCCAAGCATTGTAAAAAACAAAAAGGTTAGAAGTGGAATCAAATAATATTTCAATTCTATTCGTCTTGTTTTTGCCGATAAAAGAATTGTAATTAAAATCAGTAATAACCAGGCAAAGGAGAGTGTATTTTCAAAGAAATGTAATTGTCCAATTGAAGTTTTATAAAAAACGAATTGATAAAGAGTTGTTCCACCTAACACTATAAATAAAAATGTTTTTAGAAACTTAAAATAACGCGGCGCTACAAGTTTTGTCTCCAGAAAATTCGAAGTGTAAATTAATAATGAAAACACCCAAACACGAATCGAAATAAAAATGAAGTGATCGATGATTACATGCTTTAATCCAAAGTTGTGCAAATGTCCCTCAAGCCCTAAATACATGATGAATGTGGCAAGCATATAAAAGATGTAGAAACTGTAAATCTTTCGTTTAAGCACATTCCATTGATAAATGTTGATGATCAATAGAAGTAGTATAACAACCAAGAAAATAATACTCCATGTTGTTTTTTGATTGATGAACACGCCATACTCATTTCTATCTAGTAGTTGTGGTGTCGCATCGATTACTCTTCCATCACTATATGTAGTAATCAGGTAGGTCGCCTTTTCGTTTGATTTTAATTCAAGCTCAAAATTTGGGTTTGGAAAGTTAAACGTTCTGGCATCTTGGATGGTCT
>JBFHHS010000243.1:0-3867 GCA_041596895.1 Crocinitomicaceae bacterium
CGTTTCGCTATCCGTGAGGGTGGTAGAACTGTAGGTGCTGGTCAGGTTACTGAGATTATCGCTTAAGAATCTTAATTTAAGATTAATAATATATAAAGGGGGAGTTCGCTCCCCCTTTTACACGGGTGTAGCTCAGTTGGTAGAGTACTGGTCTCCAAAACCATTGGTCGTGGGTTCGAATCCTACCGCCCGTGCTAAATTGATGAAATGTCAAAAGTTAAAGAATATTTTAGTGAAACTGTAACCGAGATGGTTCACAGAGTTACATGGCCGACATGGAAAGAATTGCAGAGTAACACGATTATTGTCGTTGTTGCTTCTGTGCTTATAGCACTTACTATTTTTGTGATGGATTTCGCTTTCGGAATTACTGGAGATAGTGAGTCTACTTGGAAAGGTATACTAGGTTTCATTTATAAACTCTAATCGAAGAGATGGCGGAAGTAAAAAAACGTTGGTACGTAGTTAGAGCGATCAGTGGAAAAGAGAAAAAAGTAAAGGAGTATCTGGAAATGGAAATTTCTAGACTCAAACTAAATGATTTCGTAGATCAAATTTTAATTCCTACCGAAAAGGTTTTTCAAATTAGAAATGGGAAAAAAGTTTCTAAAGAAAAAGCTTATTTGCCTGGTTATGTATTAGTCGAAGCAGCTCTAGTTGGTGAGGTTCCTCACGTAATTAGAAGTATTCCTAATGTTATAGGTTTCCTAGGAAATGAAAAAGGTGGAGATCCATCTCCAATGAGATTGTCAGAAGTAAACAGAATCTTAGGTAAGGTTGATGAACTTTCGGAATCTGAAGAAGAAATGAAAATTCCATTTGTTGTGGGAGAAGCTGTCAAAGTTATCGACGGTCCTTTCAATAATTTCAGTGGTGTCATTGATGAAATCAATGAGGAGAAAAAGAAACTGAAAGTAATGGTGAAAATATTTGGAAGAAAGAACTTGCTTGAGCTAAGCTACATGCAAGTAGAAAAAGAAGTTTAAAGAGTATATTAACCGTAGGAGTGATGAAAGCTATTAAAGCTTCCAGTAAGTAATCATGTTTGACTACACAATTTAAAAACAAATGGCTAAAGAAGTAGCAGGTTTGATCAAATTACAGATCAAAGGTGGTGCTGCCAATCCAGCTCCTCCAGTTGGTCCCGCACTTGGTGCAAAAGGGGTTAACATTATGGAGTTCTGCAAGCAGTTTAATGCTCGTACGCAGGACAAACCTGGAAAGGTATTACCAGCAGTTATCACGGTTTATAGTGATAAATCTTTTGATTTCGTAATTAAAACTCCTCCAGCAGCAGTTCAAATCATGGAACAAATTAATCTTAAGAAAGGTTCTTCTGAACCTAATCGTGCTAAAGTTGGTACAATTTCTTGGGATAAAGTTCGTGTGATTGCAGAAGACAAGTTGCCGGATATGAATTGTTTTACTGTTGATAGTGCGATGCGCATGGTTGCAGGAACAGCAAGAAGTATGGGAGTTATTGTAAAAGGTGGTGAAGCACCAGTAACTAAATAATTGTATAACAGATGGGAAGAATATCTAAAAAGAGAAAAGAAGCTCTAGCGAAGATAGATTCGGAGAGAGCTTATTCCATAGCTGATGCATGTAATTTAGTGAAAGAAGTTTCTACTACTAAATTTGATGCCTCAGTTGATGTGTGTATTCGTCTTGGAGTTGATCCAAGAAAAGCAAATCAAATGGTGAGAGGTACGGTTGCATTGCCTCACGGAACTGGTAAGGATATGAAAGTACTTGTACTTTGTACTCCTGACAAAGAAGAAGAAGCGAAAGCGGCTGGTGCTGATTACGTTGGTTTAGACGATTATATCGCAAAAATCAAAGGAGGTTGGACAGATATCGATGTTATTATTACTATGCCAGCAGTTATGGGTAAAGTAGGTGCTCTAGGTCGTGTTTTAGGACCAAGAGGTTTAATGCCTAATCCAAAAACTGGTACAGTAACAATGGATATTGGGAAAGCTGTAACTGAAGTAAAAGCGGGTAAAATTGACTTTAAAGTTGATAAGTACGGTATTATTCACGCTATGGTAGCGAAGTCTAGTTTTGATGGTGACAAGATCAAAGACAATGTCGATGAGTTGATTCAAACTATCATTAAACTTAAACCTTCGTCTGCAAAAGGTGTTTATATTAAGAGCCTTTACTTAAGTGCTACAATGAGCCCTAGTATTCAGGTTGATACTAAGTCTGTAATTGCTTAAAACTTACTAAGATGACAAGAGAAGAAAAAGCAAAGTACATAGAGGAGTTAACAGCTGATTTAGCTGCAAACAACGTAATCTATTTGACAGACACAGCGGAATTAACGGTTGAAGTTATTAACGGTCTTAGAAGAAAAGCGTTTAACGCGAACATTAGCATGAGAGTAGTGAAAAATACACTATTAGCTAAAGCTATGGATCAAGTTGAAGGTAAGGAGTTTGGTGAATTGAAAGATACTCTTTCAGGAGCTACTTCTATTATGTTTTCTGAGGTTGGTAATGCTCCTGCAAAACTTATCAAAGATTTTCGTAAGAAAATTGATAAGCCAATTCTTAAAGGTGCTTGGATTGACGAAGGTGTATATATTGGAGATGACCAATTATCTATGCTTGCTGATATCAAAAGTAAAGAAGAATTACTTGGAGAAATCATTACATTACTTCAAAGTCCTGCTAAGAACGTTGTTTCTGGACTTAAAGGTGCTGGTGGAAAACTTGCTGGTATCCTTAAAACGCTCGAAGAAAGAGCATAATTATTATTATTTACGAATTATTTAAATTGAAAATAAAATGGCTGATTTGAAAGAAATGGCAGAAGCGTTAGTTAACCTAACAGTAAAAGATGTTAACGAACTAGCAACAATCCTTAAGGATGAGTATGGAATCGAACCTGCAGCTGCGGCTGTAGCTGTTGCAGCTGGTGGAGGTGCAGCTGGTGGAGACGCTGGTGAAGCTCAAACTGAGTTTGAAGTAATCCTTAAAGCAGCTGGAAGTTCTAAACTTGCAGTAGTGAAATTAGTTAAGGAATTAACTGGTTCAGGATTGAAAGAATCTAAAGAAATGGTTGATGGTGCGCCAACAACATTAAAAGCTGGAGTTTCTAAAGACGAAGCAGAAGGTTTAAAATCATCTCTAGAAGAAGCGGGAGCTGAAGTTGAGATTAAGTAATTTGATTACTATTTAATAGGAAAGGCACCCCGATTTTTCGGGGTGCCTATTCCTGTTTTTTTACATTACGTGCATTTCGCACACATTTTTTATTCACTAATAAAAACGTTTGGCCTTGGCATCATCAAACAGTATTTCGACAAGAGTGAATTTTGCTTCTAGCAAAAATCAATTTGCGTATCCTGACTTTCTGGATATTCAATTAAAGTCTTTCCAAGAGTTTTTCCAATTGGAAACTACTCCAGATAATAGAGAAAGCGAAGGGTTGTTTAAAGTATTCGCTGAAAACTTCCCTATCACTGATACAAGAAATCAATTTGTATTAGAATTTTTGGACTACTTCGTAGATCCTCCACGTTACTCAATTGCTGAGTGCATCGATAGAGGATTGACTTATAGTGTCCCACTTAAAGCTAAATTAAAACTGTACTGTACAGATCCTGAACATGAAGATTTTGAAACAATCGTTCAAGATGTGTATTTGGGTACTATTCCATATATGACTCCTAAAGGATCATTTGTTGTGAATGGAGCTGAGAGAGTTATTGTATCTCAGTTACACCGTTCACCAGGTGTATTCTTTGGACAAAGTCGTCACGCAAATGGTACAAAATTGTACTCTGCTCGTGTGATTCCTTTTAAAGGGTCTTGGATTGAATTCGCTACTGACATCAATAGTGTTATGTATGCGTATATC
>JBFHHS010000244.1:0-3857 GCA_041596895.1 Crocinitomicaceae bacterium
AACTCAATATAATTGAATAAAATTATGGGAAACGACATACTTAAAGGAAAACGAGGAATTATCTTTGGAGCCTTAAACGAGCAATCAATTGCTTGGAAGGTCGCAGAACGAGCTCACGAAGAAGGAGCTACTTTCGTATTAACAAATGCACCTATCGCAATGCGAATGGGGGAAATTAATAATTTGGCTGAAGCAACTGGATCAACAGTTATTCCTGCGGATGCAACAAGTGTTGAAGATATAGATAATTTAATCACTCAATCTATGGAGATTTTAGGTGGTAAAATTGACTTTATTTTACATTCAATTGGAATGTCCATCAACGTGCGTAAAGGAAGACATTATACAGACGAGAATTACGATTTTACAATGAAAGGATTAGATGTTTCTGCTCTTTCATTTCATAAAGTAATGCAATCTGCTATGAAACTTGATGCTGTCAATGAGTGGGGATCAATTCTTGCTTTAACATATATTGCTGCACAACGTGTATTTCCTGACTATAATGATATGGCAGATAATAAGTCGTATTTAGAATCGATTGCAAGAAGCTTCGGTTACCATTATGGTATCGCTAAAAAAGTGCGTGTTAATACAATCTCTCAATCTCCAACTATGACAACAGCTGGGAGTGGGGTTAAAGGATTTAATGAATTTATCAATTACTCTGAGAAAATGTCGCCTTTAGGGAATGCGTCTGCATTGGCTTGTGCTGATTATTGTATCTCAATGTTTTCTGACTTGACAAAATATGTTACAATGCAGAATCTTTTCCATGATGGAGGATTCTCTAATACAGGTGTAACTCAAGAAGTTATTTCGAAATTTTCAGATTAATTAAAGCAATTAATTTTTAGAAAGGCGTATCATGGATACGCCTTTTTTTGTTTTAGAAGATTTTCAAATTCGATTTTTAGTAATTTTGTACAGCATTAATCTCCTACAATGAAAAATTCACTATTAATTGTTTTTACGTTGATTGTGTTTGGGAATTTATTTTCTCAATGCGACACGTCTCGATATCGCTCACCCTTATTTGGCGGAGTCTATACTCATAGTAATGTGAAGTATGGAGAAGCTCCGGTTTGGAATGTACCGTATAATGACACAGACCTTTATATGGATATTTTTGAACCATTGAGTGACCCTCAAGCGAAACGACCTTTAATGATCTGGGTACACCCCGGAGGTTTCTTACTAGGAGATAAAACTGCGGATGATATGGTTGCATTGTGTGATAGTTTTGCACGTCGAGGATATGTTACTGCGAGTGTAGGGTATCGTTTAGGTTTTAATCCATTGTCATCTGGCTCTTCAGAGCGAGCGGTCTATAGAGGACTTCAAGATTTGCATGCGGCAATTAGATATTTATATGAATTCGCAGACATTTACGGTATTGACACGAATTATACTCTTGTCGGTGGAAGTAGTGCGGGGTCTGTGGCTGCGTTGCATTTGGCTTATTTAGACCAAGATGAAGCACCAACTTCAGTATATGGTGATTTTTTAACTCCTGACCTTGGGTTAATTGAATCTTCTGGAAATAATTATGTTCATGAAGTTAAATTGGCTGGCTTAGTGAATTTGTGGGGAGCACTTGGAGATTCAAGTTTTATTGATATTGATGAAACTGTTCCATCCTTACATATTCATGGTGTGGACGATGCGACTGTTCCTTTTGGTGTTGGAGTACCGTTTGGACTGGGAACGTTACCTCCTACGCATGGATCTAGAGCTATACATAATCAACTGGATGTATGGGGAACTCCTCATCAATTTGAACCTTTTCCAGGTTTGGGACATGAATTTCATGGTGCCGATAATGGGACATTTAATAATCCTCCAAATGCTTATTGGGATACTATATTTAATTTAGTTGACCAGCATTATTTAAGTATAGTCTTGCCTGAGTCTGTGTCGATTCAAGGAGATTCTGTTGGTTGTAAGCAAAGTCAAAGTATTTATTCTGTGGCGTCTGCCGCTGATGAGACTCCATGCTGGAATGTAATCGATGGGCAGGTGCTAAGCGGTTTGGATACTGACACCATTGTGGTTCTATGGGATAATGTGACAAGTGGAGTGGTTTCTTGTCAATTAGTGAATGAAATTGCGGCTGTTTCTAGTTTATCTACTTTTAATATAGATTTATTTGATTTGCCAATTGTTCCAAATGTTAACTTTTACATGAGTGGGGGACAAGCAATGTTTTCAACGGATGATAATTCTATTGTTGAGTGGGATTTTGGTGATGGAACTACCGACATGGGGAGTGCGGTTTCGCATGAATATACGCAAAGTGGAATTTATACAATTACATACACAAGTGAAAATCAGTTTGGATGTGCGGCTTCAATGGATACTTCCTTTATGATTGACTTATTTGCTTCAGACTTTAGTCTTTCTCAAGATTTTTCGACTGCCATTGAAGTTTACCCTAATCCAGCAACTGATTTTGTTACTATAACAAATACTTCAGGTGAACTTGTTCAATTGTCTATTTTAAATTTATCGGGACAAACGGTACTTGAGCACGTGCTAGAGAATACTGAAACGCGTATTGATTTAACAGATTTATCTTCTGGAATATATGTCGTTTACATTCAGAATTCAAAAGGTACAGTCTTTGAACGATTAATCGTTCAGTAAGTATTCATGCGATTATAGTAAGATTGGTGGATTAAATGATTCCTTTACTTGCAAGGTATTCTTCTAATCCAATTTCATCAGCATAAAGTACTTCACGTGCTTTACTTCCTCTAAATGCTCCAATAATACCATGTCCTTCTAATTGATCGACAATTCTACCAGCTCTATTATATCCAAGTTTTAATTTACGTTGAAGAAGGCTGGCTGAACCTTGTTGATGAATTACAACAATTCTAGCGGCATCTGCAAATAAGGCATCCAAATCCTCGTCATCCATGCTGCCACCACCTTCAGCAGATTCTCCAATGTACTCTGGAAGTGATAGTGCTTCTGGATATCCTCTTTGATCACCAATAAATGCACAAATCTCATCGACCTCTGGTGTGTCAACAAATCCACATTGCAACCTAATTACATCTTGCCCTGTACTAATTAACATATCTCCTCGACCAATTAGTTGATCCGCTCCGGAACCGTCTAAAATCGTCCGGGAATCTATTTTTGATAATACTCTAAACGCAATTCGTGCAGGGAAATTGGCTTTAATCATTCCGGTAATTACATTTACAGAAGGACGTTGAGTTGCTACAATTAAATGTATTCCAATCGCTCTCGCTAACTGAGCAATACGTGCAATCGGTTGTTCAACTTCTTTTCCTGCAGTCATAATTAAATCTGCAAACTCATCAATTAATACAACGATATAAGGTAAGAATCGATGTCCATTTTCTGGGTTCAACTTACGAGCCACGAATTTGGCATTATACTCAATGATATTTCTACAGTGAGCTGATTTCAATAACTCGTATCGCTCGTCCATTTCAATACACAATGAATTCAGTGTGGCAACAACTTTTGTTACATCTGTAATAATTGCATCCTCTTCACCTGGTAACTTTGCTAAGAAGTGACGTTCTATTCTGTTGTATAGTGTAAGCTCAACTTTCTTCGGGTCTACCAGAACAAACTTAACTTGAGACGGATGTTTTTTATAAAGAAGTGAGATCAAAATTGCATTCAATCCAACAGACTTACCTTGACCTGTTGCACCTGCCACAAGCAAGTGAGGTAGCTTAGCTAAATCGAATGTGAATGTTTCGTTTGTAATTGTTTTCCCCATCACAACAGGCAATTCTGCAGTGGACTCTTGGAATTTTTTTGACGCGATTAATGAACGCATACTAACCATTTGAGGATTGCTATTCGGCACC
>JBFHHS010000245.1:0-3843 GCA_041596895.1 Crocinitomicaceae bacterium
ATAGTCATAGCCGGAGAACTTGAGTAAATACTGATTAGTGAACTGCCCGCATCGTTGAGTAAATTCCCTATAAGAAGTGAGTTATTAACAAGAAAAGTATCTACACCATTATCTATGTCAATAATATCTCCAATTGTCGAAGTATTGTTTGAAACTAAACAACGCTCAAGAATTAATGTCAATCCACCAAAATTTATAGCCGCGCCATCTCTTGAATTATTGCCAATAAACTTACTATCATTTAAATAGATATCTGAATTTGATACATTCGCAGAGTATATTGCTCCGCCACCATAGTTGAATGAGCTGTTATAAAGGAATTCGCAATTGTTAAAGGTAATGTGGGTGTCATCGATTAATAAACCACCCCCCGAATGATAAGCATAGTTGTTGTAAACGGTACAATTGTTAATAGTGATTTGTGCTCCTGAATTGTTGGCAAGATACAATCCTGCTCCTTTTCCACTACTACCGGCATCATATCCTGAAATTACTCTAAAACCATCCATTATGAAGTTTGTAGTAAAGTTTTGAATTTTCACCACCTTTTTAGAGTTATCTGTGTTATCCCCCAATTGACCTATGTCTCCTGTTAGCGTAGTAGGGTTCGCTGCGATGTTTCGTTGACTGATTGCTGTTTCTGTTCCGTTAAAACCACCGTAAATATCTACGCCATTTTTCATGATAAATGATACATCACGATTAGTCGTGGTCGTTGGGTGATAGAAACCTGTCGCCACCCAAATTTCATCATTCAGAAAGGCAAAACTTAAAGCCGACTGAAGATCTGTATAAGCATTGGACCATGAAGTTCCATTGTTCGAACCAGTAGCATTTATGTCAACGTATATAGTCGCAGAAAAAAGGTTAAGCGAAAGTAGTAGACTACCAAGAATTAGAAATGATTTCATTTGAAAGGTTATAAACGTGATTGAATTATTTCATCTACAATTTCAGGATTCAGTAAGGTTGAAATATCTCCAAGGTTTGAAGTTTCATTAGAGGCTATTTTCCGAAGAATTCGTCGCATTATCTTGCCTGATCTAGTTTTTGGCAATCCATTTGTAAATTGCATTTTATCCAATTTAGCAATTGGCCCGATATGTTCTGTTATAATCTGATTGATTTCTTTACGCAGATTGTCTTGATCTCGAGTTTCCCCAGTTTCTTTTAAGGTAATATAACCGTAAAGTGCGTTTCCTTTTATGTCGTGTGGAAAGCCAACAATTGCAGATTCTGCCACTGCAGGGTGTTCATTAATGGCATCTTCTATTGGTGCAGTGCCTAAATTGTGACCGGAGACTATAATTACATCATCAACCCTTCCTGTTAATCTATAGTAGCCAACAGCATCCCTTCGTGCTCCATCTCCAGTGAAGTACATGTTTTTGAACGCAGAAAAATAAGTGTCTTTATATCTTTCGTGATTACCCCAAATTGTCCTTGCTATAGACGGCCAAGGTTGTTTAATGCATAATGCACCTTCAACTTGATTTCCTTTTAATTCGACTTGATCTGTTCCCATTAGAGCTGGTTTAATCCCGGGTAATGGAAGCGTGGCAAATGTTGGTATTGTTGGTGTAACATAAGGAATTGGCGAAATCATAATTCCTCCTGTTTCCGTTTGCCACCATGTATCTACAATTGGACTGTTTTTCTTTCCGATATTATCGTTATACCAATGCCAAGCCTCTTCATTAATTGGTTCCCCTACGGATCCTAAAACTTTAAGGGATGAGAGGTCATGATTTTCAACAAAGTCTAAATTTTCTTTCGCCAATGCTCGAATTGCGGTTGGTGCTGTATAAAATTGATTGACTTTATTTTTTTCAATAATATCCCAAAATCTTCCATAATCTGGATAGTTCGGAACCCCTTCAAACATGACAGAAGTTGCACCATTAGCTAACGGACCATAAACAATATAACTGTGTCCTGTAATCCAGCCGATATCCGCAGTACACCAATAAACATCGTTTTCTCTATATTGAAAGACATTCTTGAACGTGAACGCAGTATAAACCATGTAACCTGCAGTTGTGTGTACCATTCCTTTTGGCATTCCTGTAGAACCGGATGTATACAAAATGAATAATGGATCTTCTGCATCCATAATTTCAGGTTCACAGATGTCCGATGCTTTATCCAATAAAGGCTGAACCCATTGGTCTCGTCCCGGCTTCATATTAATGTCTGAATTGATTCGGTTAACGACTAGAACTGAAGTTGTACATTCACATTCGATTAGAGCTTCATCGACAATCCCTTTTAAATCGATTGTTTTTGAGCCTCGGTATGAACCGTCGGATGTTACAACGAGCTTACAGTTACTGTCATTAATTCTTGTCGCCAAGGCAGAAGATGAAAATCCGGCAAAAACAACGGAGTGAATTGCACCGATTCTAGCACATGCTAACACTGAAATGGCCAGTTCAGGGATCATGGGTAAATATATACAAACACGATCTCCTTTTTTAACCCCTTGAGCTTTTAAAACATTGGCGAATTTATTTACTCGCTTCGAAAGGCTATTGTAAGATATATGTTGTGTTTCCTCACTTGGGTCATTCGGTTCAAACAAGATGGCTGTTTTTTCACCGCGAGTTTGTAAGTGACGATCAATGCAGTTTTCAGTGATGTTTAGTTTAGCACCATCAAACCACTTTACATTCGCAGAATTAAAGTCCCCACTTAAAACAGTATCCCACCGTTTTCGCCACGTAAAATGTTCTTCTGCTATTTCTTCCCAAAACACTTCAGGTTGACGAACAGATTTGCGGTAAACATTAAAATACTCTTCAAGGTTTTTGATATGATAGTTACTCATAAGATGAAATGGTTTTTTTGAGTAGACAAGATAGTAAAAGGACAAAGAAAAAGCCAATCAATGCGATTGGCTTTTTCTTTTATTTTAATCCACTTAATATGTATTTATATACTTCATCGTTTTGATGTGTCTTCGGATGAACAAAACTATTTGTAATGTATTTGGGCTTCACGATCATCTCTCGTTCTATCATTTCACTGATTGTGTGATAAAATTCAAGTGAAGTTTTCCCAACAAGTAGGGGAGTTAAATCATAACCACTTTCCCAAAGTCGAAGAATCTTAACGAATCCACTTAAATAAAGAAAATCTTTTGTAAATCCTCCTCCCCTAAATATTCGTGTAACAATCGTAAATGCTTCGTCTTGATCCAAATTATGGTCGTTCACCAAGAAGTTGAAACATTCTATGAAATCGGCACCGTTACACATCATGTCAACCACAATAACACGATAAGCAAGTACTTTTAGTCGTTTCATAGAGATATTTCCACTAAGGTATTCGGCTAATATTGCAAGTCCTTCTTGTGTCATTGTGTTTACTGGAAGTCCCAAATTGAAAATGCGAAGTTCATGAAGGTTCGAATTCATTGTCGTAACCATATGGACTCCAATTTCATGCTCAACAAGTGCATTAATTTGACCACGACTAAATTTTGCATCTGGCCGCACAAGAATCGTTTTTTTAGCATTCAGGACCATTACTTTTGCAATAACCCGTGTACTTTTTTCGATCTTACTTTCAAAACCGTATAATGCCAATCCATCTTTGAAGGAAGCAACGGCTTCATCAACTCCCAACGTTGGAGATCTCTTCGGTTCACCCAAAATTTCGGGGAGGTGAAGGAAATAATTTGCGTTTTGAATGTCCTTTTTTGAAGGTCGACCAAAATACCTCAATGAATTGTATAAGAACTTTGGAGTATCTAATGACGCCAGCATATCAATTTTATCAAAATAACTATTGATCACCGATTCATACATATGTCTGATTGAAACATCTGAAATATCTTGAACC
>JBFHHS010000246.1:0-3817 GCA_041596895.1 Crocinitomicaceae bacterium
GGGAAACATCTTTGGAGTTCATCCGGGGTGATTATGGCTATGTTGCTTCCAAAGAAGTGGCATTTGAAGATGATATCTTACTTGGTTTTAGAGACCGTGATATTGTTGTAAATGAGCTTTCAACAGAGTTTTTATTCACGAAGCGAATGGGGATAGATTTACAATTTAGACATTATTGGCAGCAAGTAGATTACATTAATTTTGCAACACTTCTTGATGATGCTAATATGGAATTAAATGATTACAACCCATTAGAGGATGACGGAGAATCGGCTCATAACACAAGTTACAATGCGTTCACTCTTGATTTAAACTACAGCTGGGTGTTTATGCCGGGAAGTGAATTGAGAATTGTATACAAGAACAATATTTTCAATTCAAAAACTGATTTGGATGTCAATTATTTCAGAACCTTTGATTCATTGTTTGATCAACCGCAAATAAATAGTATTTCGATGAAGTTACTGTTTTATATCGATGCGGTTTATTTTAGATCGAAAAAGAAGAAGCAACTCAGTAAAACATAGTCTTGAAAACAAAAAGAGCCGCTAAATATAGCGGCTCTTTTATTATATAAAATAGGTTGTTTATCTATTTAGCATTACAGGCATAACCAGCATTAAGATGTCTTCATTTTCATTTTCTTCTGAAGGCATAAGAAGTCCGGCGCGACTTGGTTCACTCATTTCTAAACGAACTTCGTTCGTATCTAAGTTGTTCAACATTTCCATTAGGAAACGAGAGTTAAACCCAATTTCCATATCGTCCCCTGCGTAATTACAAGTTAAACGTTCGTTTGCTTCGTTAGAGAAATCAATATCCTCAGCTGAAAGCGAAAGTTCAGATCCTGCAAGCTTCAATTTAATTTGGTGCGTTGTCTTATTTGCGAAAATAGAAACACGTTTAATTGAACTTAAAAATTGAAGTCGATCGATTCGAAGAACATTTGGATTCTCTTTTGGAATAACTGCTTCGTAGTTCGGGTACTTACCATCAATCAAACGACAAATCAAAACGACATCATTGAATGTAAATACAGCGTTTGAGTCATTGTATTCTAATCTAACTTCTTCGTCCCCTTTTAGGTTCGACTTTAAAAGGTTTAATGGTTTCTTAGGAAGAATAAATGAAGAGCTTCCTGATGCTTGAGAGTCTGTTCGTGTATATCGCACTAATTTATGCGCATCTGTTGCAACGAAAGTAATGCTCTCTGGAGAAAATTCACAAAAAACACCACTCATTACAGGTCTTAAATCATCTACCCCTGTTGCAAATAATGTTTTGTTGATTGCGTTCGATACAATCTCTCCAGATATCACAATTGAATTAGATTTATCCAATTCAGGTGTGCGTGGGAAATCATCTCCATTATAACCAACCATTTTAGATTTTCCATTATCATATGCGATCTCAACGGCAAAATTGTCAGGATTAACTAAAAAAGTACATGGTTGATCTGGAAGGTTTTTCAACACATCTAATAAAAGCTTTGCGGGAATTGCAATTTTCCCTTCCTCTTTTGCTTCTACTTCCATTGAAGTACGCATCGTTGTTTCTAAATCCGAAGCAGATACCGTAAGGCGTCCGTCAACGATTTCAAATAGAAAATTGTCGAGGATTGGTAAAGTATTACTGGTGCTTAAAACTCCAGATATTCCTTGAAGGTGCTTTAATAAAGAAGCACTTGAGATTACGAAATTCATTTCAAACGTTTGTTTTGTACGTTCAAAGCTATCAATTTCGAGGTGATTATCTATGGCAGAGTTTGTTCTTTTTTTCCTGAGTTATTAACAAAATGTTAGCTACTTCTCTTGAATTTTCTCATCAACATCCAGCATAGAAATGTCCATTGGGAAATAGATGTGTCCTAAAAACAATGGATTGAATACAAAATACTGACATTTTACGACTTCACCACTTGGCAGTTCAGCCCAGAATCGATCTTTATCAATGTCTCTATATTCAATTTTACCTTCTGGTGTATATTCACTTTGTTTGATTCTAAAACATCTCAATTTTGTGGTGTTACCATTTGTTTGAGTTAAGGATAAAACACAAAATGGGGTGGTCGCCTTCATGCTGTCTATCTGAGCAGCAGATAATTCGTAATTAGCAATATCAAAGTGAATCTTTTGATAGTTGTTCAAATATCGAAAAATCATAGTTGTATCAACAGATGCTAAAGGCTTTCCTTGTTGATAGACACTCATGTTAAATCCATCCTTCTTTACAGTAAAGCTACGCTCCGGCTCATCGTTAAACTTAACGTCAACTTCTTTAATGCGGTGCGATTGAATGGCGAAAATGTTTGTACAAAGCCATTTTTTCGGGTCTGCAAAAAATCGCGGTTCAATGATTCCGTTTACACCTTTAAGCTTCATAATTACAGGATTGTCACTTTTACCATATTCTTTCGAATCGAGCAACATAATTTGACCATAATGATCTTGAGCACTTGGCCCCATATACCAAGATTTGATCCATTCACCGTTTTCGTATATATCCACTTTGGTATGCTGACTTGCCATCAACTTATTGTATTTGTCGTGTGACGCTTCTGGCAAATAACCTTTAAATTCAATGTTTCTGAACGCTTCTATAATAAATTCTGCACTTGATTGTTGAATGCATCCGCCATCTTTGTCCGTCCAGACACCATCAGTTTTCAATATCTCAAATGTTCTTCCGAAGGCGTCATTAATAACAACCTTATCAATATTGTCCGTGTTTTGAACTGCGAATTCAATAAGCTCAGAATCTGATTTTCCTTTATTGGCATTTAGTTGGTAAACATAATATCCAAGTCCAGATAATACTCCTATGGCAAGGATCAGTGTAATTATTTTTTTCATAATGTCTTATTTGGCGTATTTTCTATTTCGCATAAAACCAAAGAGGAAAGCGAATAATAAAATAATTCCAATCGGTAGTCCGATGTTTAATACTTTGTAAAAGTTAGCACTCGATTTAATCTCCTCTGAATCAATTTCGTGAATGTCTATTTGTCTACTTCTTATGTCTAGCACTGAATTGTCACCAAGCATATAATCCGTCATGTTTTGAAAGAAGTCTTGATTTCCAAAGAAGTGTGGAATATTCATGTTGATCAGCTCTTGACTAAATTGTAAATTATTCAATTGCTTTGGTCTATACTGATATGCTGTTCCCATTCTATTTGGCATAGAATCGTATTCATTGGCAATAAAACGCCCGTTACCCACAAGTAAGACTTTTCCTTCTTTACTACTTGCCTCTAGAGTCTTGGTTGCAGGGTTTTTTGCATATGCATCGTTAATACGATTTCTAAAATGTGATTTAAACATTCCTTCTGCCAATCCTGCTAAACATTTTTTATTGGTTTCACTATCAGGGTTAGGAACTAGTTCTGGGTTCTTTCCATAATTCAACGGTAAGGCTAAGCTAACCATTGGTGCAAGCCCTGTTGCCGTTGAGTTCGTACTTGAAGTTAAGATTGGTGTCAATGCGATGTTTGGATCTTGTCCAACAAATTGTATTTCACTGGTATATTCTAAGTTGACTGGTTCAACATTTCTTGCAATTGGATGTGTTGTTGGTGATGCCATTACATTGAAGAACCAAGGAATCATTGATTGTTTCGCTAATGGAACCTGTTTTGGTAAACAACGTGCATCCATAATGTAATTGTCGTTGATCTTTAATCCATAATCAAAGAGCATGTCGTCGAGTCTTAAATCTGTATAGCGAGTTGTGTGGGCAGTTCCGGTAGCTTCTAATGTGTCTGTGTTTAGTTGAAGTTTATCAATAAAGCACATCAATCGTCCTCCTCGCATCACAA
>JBFHHS010000247.1:0-3813 GCA_041596895.1 Crocinitomicaceae bacterium
AAATAATAAAAAGTTTATATATCTTTGCACACCTGTTAAAGGCGAATTAGAACATATTATATACAGTAATGAGAAAAGACATACACCCAGACAATTATAGATTAGTCGTATTTAAAGACATGACTAACGATTATTCATTCGTTTGCCCTTCATGTGCAGAGTCAAGTGAAACGGTACAATGGGAAGATGGAAACGAATATCCATTAATCAAATTAGATATCTCACACAAATCGCACCCATTCTTTACTGGAATTGTTCAGTTCGTGGATACTGCGGGTCGTATTGATAAATTTAATACTCGTTACGGTAAACGTAAGAAGTAAGATCTATTATATAAGATTAGTGAACCTCTCGTTAGCTCGGGAGGTTTTTTTTGTGGCTCAATCTTTGCCGCATTGGAGCCAAGAATTATCTTTATATCGTGAAATTGATTTTTAAATATTTTGTCGTCCTGATATGCTTGTTTTTCACAAGTGAAACACTCTATGCATCTAGAATAAAATCAGGGTATGAAGCCTTACTTGTTAAGGACTATTTTAAAAGTCAAAACAAACTGAAAAAGGCGCTTAAATATAATACTTCAACTGCTGCGTTTGGCTTGGCTACAATCTATTCTAGAAATGATAATCCATTCTACAATATTGATTCTGCATATCATTATGCTAATCTGTCTGATTCTACTTGGTCTTTAACGAAGGAAAAGAAGAAAGCGAAATGGGCAAAATATGGATGGACGCAAAAAGGGATTGATTCTCTTAAAGTATTAGTGAGCTCACAATTTTATAACCTTGCAAAGAAAGATCACTCAATTGAAGGTTATACTAAGTTTATTTCTGAACACCCTTGGTCTATTGAATTAACTCAAGCAATTGATACGAGAGATTCATTGGCATTCTTTGAAACAGTGAATATGAATAGTGCGGCTTCTTATGATTCGTTTATGCGTTCATACCCAAATAGTAAGTATTCCGCATTGGCAGAAGATAATTTCTATAACTCACAATATCACGAACATACAAAAGGAGATTCTCTCGAACTTTACCTCAGTTTTATTGATTTGTATCCAAATAGTCCAAAACGTGCGGATGCAGAAAAACGTGTGTTTGAATTGGTTACTTTGCCTAATACTTCTGAGGCGTATGAAGATTTTGTAATCAATTATCCAGATTATAGTTTTAACGCAGTTGGTTGGGATCAGTTTTATCAGGTGTATCTATTTGATTATTCGCTTGAACGTAAAATTGAATTTCTTCAAAAATTTCCAGATGCTAAAAATAAGCTGTTTGTCCAATCAGATATTTTAATGACGGACTCACTGTTTTTACCAAATTTGAATAACTCTAAATATGGTTTCTCGAATTATGAAGGGAGAACTATCATTGAAGCTGAATATGATTATGTTGGGGCTTTTTCTGAAGGTCTGGCAACTGTGGTGAAAGGAGAGCTTCAAGGTGCGATTAATAAATTAGGTCAACTTCAAATTCCTATTCAGTATGAGGCGGTCGGAGCTTTTCATCAAGGAAGAGCAATGATCGAATCTAATGGGAAAGTAGGGTTGATTGATCGAAATAACAAACTGATTCTTCAAGCAGAATACGAAGATTTAGGAGACGCCACTGAAGGTTTGATATACATTCAAAAAGAAGAGAAGTATGGCTATGTCGATTTGAATGGGAATCTCGTTATACCTGAATTGTTCGATGAAGCATTCGATTTTAAGAATGGACGTGCAATCGTTGAGATTAATGGGAGTTTAGGGATTATCAATTCAAAAGGCGATTTTGTTATTCATGCCGAATATGATAACCTCCGAAAAATTAATGATACACTTTATGTTTGTTCTAAAGATGGTAAACAAGGTATTCTAAACCCAGAGGGTCACTTGATTATTATTCCAACTTATGACCAAATTGGTTCATTTAGCGATGGATTGGCATTGGCTACTAAGTCCGATACATTGATCTATATCAATGCTAAAGGTGAGGTCGTGTTGGATAAGGGGTATAAAATATTTCCAAATTACTTACTTAAAGGTGAGTTTAATCGTGGTGCGGCCATTGTTTATAAAAAAGGGAAATATGGTCGTGTGAACTTGAAAGGGGATGTGGTAACTGACATCATATATGAAAATCTTGGCTTAAGTGAAAAATTTATTCCTTTCCAAAAAGAAGGAGAATGGGGATTGATGAGTATGTCCAATAAAGTGCTTATTTCACCTATGTATGAATCAATTGATGTTTATGAAAACAAGTTTGTAGTGGCAAGCCTTGATGATTCTATTGGAATGCTTGGAGTAAATGGCAATGTTTTGATTCCTTTTGAGTTTAATGAGATAGAATGGTTAATTGACGATTATGTAAAAGTCCAAAGGGATAATTACTATGCTTTATTTAAGGGCGGTAAGCAATTAACACCATTTGATTTAACATTGATTGAATTGTTTAATGATGAATTCGTATCTTTATTAGGAGAGAATCAATTGAATTATATCAACATTGCAACAGGTGAGTTGGTATTTAAAAAAGAAGTAGGTGAGTAATTTTTTAGATTTAATAGACAAATATAAGTTCGGGTTAATTGCAACCCTAGCGGTATATATGGCTATTTTTATCTACCTCCAAATGGATTCATATACGCAATACTTTCCGATTGAACCATTTCATGAAGGTTCGCATGTCGAGGTTCCTGAAGATGATATTAAGTTGAGACCAGAGAATATTATGGTTCCTTCTGATTACAATGCTGATGTAAAAAACATGGCCCGTGATGTAAATGATGATCGTCAAAGAGCCAACGAAAATTACAGTGAGAATAGAACCGTTGCAGATGTTGAAGCTCAATATAGAGCTTTAGAAGAACAGATGTATCGTGATGCGGGTGGGGAAAAAACACGTGAGGAAATCCGAAAGGATATGAGTAAACGTAAAGCAGAAGCTACAGCCGTTGCAGCTGCGAATAATAAACCGCAACCTGCAAAAGTTGGAGGTGATGTGGCTTATTCTGGTAATGTAATGGTAGATTGGTCCTTGTCAAAACGTTCTCCTCATCAAAATAATAACTGGTATGTTCGAAATCCTGGATATACATGTGGGCATGGCTCTTCAGGAACTATTACTGTAATTATTAAAGTAAATCAAAATGGTGATGTAACCACGGCAGATTATGATCCTTCGCAATCAAGTGGCGGCAACGCATGTATGATTGAACAAGCGGTGAAATACGCTAAAAAATCGCGTTTCAGCTATTCCGCTTCTGCTGATAAAATTCAAACAGGTCGAATCTCTTATACTTTTATATCTCAATAATGAGGGACCTTATTCGTAAACTGACTCCACAATTCCTTTTGGAACTGTATCGAAAATCGAAGAAAAATCAACGAAATAAAGCATTGGAAGCTCACCGCAAAGCCGGAGATGTTATCACACAAGATTCGTTAGAGCAAGATATTCGTAATTGTGGAATTAAGGCAGGCGACACTGTTTTGGTGCATTCAAGTCTTTCTAAAATTGGATTTGTGGAAGGGGGACCTAAAACGGTGGTTAATGCTTTATTAAATGTCATAGGTTCCGAGGGAAATCTATTAATGCCAACTTCACCTAATGCAGGATTGCAATTGGAATACATCAAAAATTTAGCCGTTTTTGATGTCGCAAAGGATAAGTCAAAGCTTGGGGCAATTTCAGAGTACTTTAGAACATTGCCTAATTGTTTGCGAAGCGCTCACCCAACAGAACCTGTTTCTTGTTTGGGGCCTGATGCGCAGTATTTCACCTCCACACATTTTGGTGAGGAGACGCCGTATACCAGCAATAG
>JBFHHS010000248.1:0-3805 GCA_041596895.1 Crocinitomicaceae bacterium
ACTAATGAAGTACGATGGTACCATAGCTACTTTAGTGCAAGATATATGGCCTGGCGGCTCTTCTTCACCTCGATGGCTAACGGTTTTTAACTCAGAGCTTTATTTCCGTGCAGATGACGGAACGAACGGTACGGAACTTTGGAAGTTTGATGGAACGACTGCGACAATGGTACAAGATATCAATCCAACAGGTAATTCTGGTGCTTCTTTACTAACCACTTTTGGCTCAATCCTTTGTTTTAATGCAAACGACGGTGTCAATGGTGAAGAGCTTTGGCAATACGACGGGACAACAGCCACGATGGTTCAAGACATTAATCCATCAGGTAGTTCAGCCCCTGAGGGTATGGCCGTTTTAGGTTCAGACTTGTATTTCTCTGCAAATGATGGTACAAATGATTATCAACTCTGGAAAGTCGATGGAGTGTCTACAACACAATCAATTCTCAATTCATCGGATGGTTCGTATCCAATTTATTTCACTGTGTATGGTTCTGATTTGTTTTTTACCGCTGATGATGGAACTCATGGATATGAACTTTGGAAAGTTGAAGGTTCCGGACTTGGCATCGAAGAAAATGAATCCAATAATAAGGTTCATATTTATCCGAACCCAACAAACGCTCAAATCACATTGGATTCAGCAGAACCTATTGAAGAATTGACGATTGTTACTTCTATGGGACAAATCGTTGAATCTATTGTTAATCCAAAAAACACAATTGATGTCGCGTATTTAAGATCGGGTGTTTACTTTTTACAAGTAAAAACGAACGATGGAATATCTAGCGAAAGGTTTATTAAAAACTAAACATCACTGCTTCATACTTATCAAAGGTCATCAAATTTTGATGGCCTTTTTTTTATGATCAAACTTAGTCCTAGGTGACTAAAATGAATTAATTGAATTCCAACTTTTATCCATTTCGGCATTAAAATAAGTACTGTTCTTGATGCGGCTTTCATTTTGATTGATGAAAAACATGAAAACCCCGAGTAATTATCTCGACATTTTATTTTAAAACAAATTACGTCTGTTAATTGAAAATTGTAATTTGTCGTGAATACAGAATACAATTATTGTTTGAAATGAAAACGAAGCGAAATAAAAAAATAGTTCGAATTACTTTACTATTCGGTACGGTAGTTTCGCTATACTTCGTTCCTTGGCTATTAGTATGGGCATGGATTTTACCTATTCCTAGTACGATGCAAGAACAGACTGATAAAGCGATAGATTATGGGTTCAATGGAATTATTGTATATGTTGAGAAAAATGGGCAAACTCCGAACTTCTACACAGCCGGTTTTCATAACACAACAGAGAAGGTTCCAGCTAAGAAAGATGCTCTGTTCAAAATTGCAAGTATAAGTAAACTATATGATGCCGTAGCGGTTAGTAAACTGGTTGCAGAAGGTCGTTTGGATCTAAATAAGACATTAGCCGATTACTTGCCAGATCTAAAAGGTAGAATTGAATATGCCAATAAGATTACATTAAAAATGATGGTCCAACACCGCAGTGGAATTCCAAATTTTACAGACACTCCGGATTATTGGTCGCACCCATATGAATCGTTCGATGAAAATCTAAAGCTGATCCTAGATAAACCGGCAATTTTTGATCCAGACGAAGAGTACAATTACTGCAATACAAACTACTTGCTTATCAACAAGATAATGAATAACACGTTGGGCTATGACAATTTTAAATACATTCAAGAACGTATTCTAACTCCGCTAAACTTGAATCATACTTTTGGGTCAATCAAAGATGTAAACATTAATGATGTTATGAGTGGGTATCACCAAGGTCATGATTTTGATTTAAAAACCGACGACATAGGTATGGTCGCCTCTGCAGAAGATGTTGGCACCTTCCTAAGAGCCTTAAACAACGGTGAATTATTTAGTAAAAAAGAACAACAAATTTACTCTACCCTCTATGAATATGAACACTCAGGGTGGGTACCTGGATACCAAAGTTTTGCTGAATACAATAAGGAAAATGATATGGTTATGATTACTTTTTATAGCACAACAGATTCTGATTTAATTCTATGGAACCTTGCTGAAATAATCAACAATCGATTCGAAAAAATTCTGGTAAAGCATTGAGTTCTTCAAAGGTGTAATTTCCATCTCGTTAAGGAGCTTTAACAAGTCGAATACCATATTGCTTTATAGCTGATTTCTAAAGTGAAACTCAACCTTTCTAATCAAAACTGAGTTAAGTCATTTTTTATTTATTAAAAACAAAGCATATTAGTTATGAAGGGTTATAAACTATAAACACAAAACAACATGAGAAATAGCTTCGTTTTTTTAATGGTATTTGGATTTGCAAATATCACAATTGCACAATTTAATGCACAGCAAATCATTTCAACTGATGCCGATCAACCAACGTCGGTGTTCATTGCAGACTTAAATGGTGATGGGTATAATGATGTTCTTTCTGCATCATGGAATGACGATAAAATTGCATGGTATCCTAACACGGATGGATTAGGAGCATTTGGCTCGCAACAAGTGATAACATGGAATGCAGATGGTGCAGATTGTGTAAAGGCATTTGACCTTGATGGCGACGGTGATATCGATGTGCTTTCATCCTCGTACAATGACAATAAAGTGGCATGGTATGAAAACACAGATGGTAATGGAACTTTTGGAACACAACAAATTATTTCAACCGATTTAATCTATGGGGCATATGTAAATGCATCAGATTTAGATGGTGATGGTGATCTAGATGTAATATCAGCGTCAATTGATGATGATAAAATTGCTTGGTATGAAAATACAGATGGACTAGGGTCCTTTGGTACGCAGCAAATAATAGCCAATCCTGATGGACCAAATTGTGTTCTGACAGCAGATATTGATGGCGATGGAGACATGGATGTTATCTTTGATGCTGCTAATGGAAATGAAATTTCATGGTGCGAGAATACGGATGGTCAAGGTACTTTTGGATTGCAACAAATAATCGTTAATAACATTAGCAACATCGACCTTCCTTCATCTGTATATGCAGCGGATATCGATGGTGATAATGATATTGATATCATCTCCTCCTCCATTAATGACAATAAAATTGCTTGGTACGAAAACACGGATGGTCAGGGCACATTCGGCGCACAACAGATCATTTCCTCGAACGCGAATCAAGCCAGAGTTGCAATTGCTTCAGATTTCGATAACGATGGAGACATTGATGTAGTTTCTGCATCCTGGAATGATGATAAAATAGCATGGTACGAAAACACAGATGGTCAGGGTACATTTGGACCTCAACAAGTAATTACTACAAGTGCTGATGCAGCATCAGGTGTTTATTTTGGTGACTTAAATAATGATACGAGAATTGACCTTGTTTCAAGTTCATATAATGACAACAAAATTGCTTGGTACGAAAACAATGGTCCACTGGGATTGAACGAGAATGAGTTTAATTACATCTCCATTGCTCCTAATCCATCTACTGATATGACGACCATTAAAATTTCTGAAACACTCATTGGCGAAAAACTTCAAATAATTGATATGACAGGAAAAATCATGATGGATTTCAGTACTGAATCGAATACCATACAAATAGACATCAGTGAATTACAGAACGGCTATTACATTATTAACGTTGGTAACGTAAATCATGAAAAGTTATTAAAACTGTAATCAATTTAATCTAAATGATAAATTTAACCATAATAGGATTTGGAAATGTTGGTGCATCACTCGCCCTGCTTCTATTAAAAAACAAGCATTCCATTCGATTAAATATTATCGAACCAGATCCACA
>JBFHHS010000249.1:0-3762 GCA_041596895.1 Crocinitomicaceae bacterium
ATATTGATGTCTTGTAATTGCCTTCGAATTAGTTCAAGCATATCCCGCGAGTCATCAACGACTAAAACTGCAACCGATTTATTCATACTTAAGATTTTAGTATTATCGTAAAAGTAGTACCTTCATCAACTCTCGATTCTACTTGAATTGAGCCCCCGTGTGCTTGGATGATGCCATGAGTTACAGCTAGCCCTAAGCCTGTCCCAGATTGACTTTTATTTGAATAGAATGGATGAAAAAGGTATTGTAATTGATCTTCAGGGATGCCTTTTCCATTGTCGGTTATTTTTATTCGAATATCATTCTTAATCGCACGTGTAGAAATTGAAATAGATCCATTTTTATCCATTGCATCGATAGCATTCAGTAGAATGTTAAATATAACTTGGGTAAACTGAACAGGATCTAATTTTAGTTTCGGGAAATCTTCTTGTAAACTGAATTTAACTGAAATCTTTTTCTCACCTAATTGTATTTTAATTAAATCAACACATTCCTTTATTAACTGATTCAGGTCAGTAGTTTTAAATTGAGAAGGCATTTCGCAGGAAAAAATCATTAATTTTTTGACTATTTCACGAGCGTGTTTGGCTGATTTAATTACCTTTTCTAAGTCATTCTTTTTTTGAGAGTTCTTCTCATCTTTTAGTAGTAATTCCGAATACCCCATAATGTTTCCCAACGGTGTATTTAACTCGTGTGCTATTCCTGCCGTTAGTTCGCCAAGTAGATTTAATCTATCATTTGCACGCAATTTATCTTGGATAATTAATTCCTTTTTGCGTTTTATACTAAGTTCGATTAAGCTAGCTACCTCATGACCAATCTGATTGAGTAATGCTTGTTCCTCCCTAAGGAAGTAGCGATTGTCAATCTCAACCGCGTTTTTTTTGAAGTAAATGAATAATTCGCCATCAATTCCTTCAGTTATTTGTAACTTGACTGATTGATAGTTATTGTCTATTGGTTTTTCACCCAACTGCTCTGCACCATACATTAAGCAAGTTGCCATTTGTTCCGGGAATTGCCATCCATTTGGTATTTCTTCCAGGATCTTTTCTAATACGGGGTTTAATTCATCATTTTTCTTGGCTCTTGCTATTCTAGATATGTTATACAAACATTCTAATTCCTTTACACGTTCGGCAAGGTTCTTCGATAATTGGTTGCTCGTAAAATCCATATTGTTTGACATTGTAAAGCCTTTATTTTGGAGATAATGTAATGTTTCTTACAAACATAATATAATTGGGTTAAAAGAACACGGACTTGATTCGAGACAGTTAGACTTTAAGTTAGAAGTTGTCCCACTAGAGAATACACCGTATTCGAAGGCGCAGATCTTGGACGGGAAGTCCAAAAAGATCAAGTTAGGCTCGTTCGAGACCTATTCATAAAAATATAATCCAACAAAAAAGCCTCACCTTTCGATGAAGCTTAAGAAGTTGTCCCACTAGGGCTCGAACCTAGACTCTTCTGTACCAAAAACAGACGTGTTGCCAGTTACACCATGGGACAATTGCGGTTGCAAAGCTACGAACAAAATTCATTTCTTCGCAATATTTTTTGAGAAAATTTTCAAAAAAGTGCGCTTTTTTCTCATCCTACTGGAAATGAACAAATAAAAATTGACAAATTTTCACTTTTAGACCGTTTCATGCGTCTTATATATTGTTATTTTCGCAAAGCCTGAAAATGGTCATAGGTTTTTGAACCAAATTTAAACGCTTAACAACTGCATATGAATTTTAAAAAATTAAACCTTTACTTAGGTTGGTTGGTCTTTTTAATATCAACAATTGTTTTTTTTATCACGATTGAAGATACGGTAAGTTTATGGGATTGTGGTGAGTATATCACTGCTGCTTACAAGTTAGAAGTTGGTCACCCACCTGGAGCACCTCTTTTTATGGTGATTGGTAGATTGTTCTCCTTTTTCGCCGACCCTGAACATGTAGCCGTTTGGATTAATAGAGTTTCAGCTCTTTCCAGTTCAGCAACAATACTGTTCATGTTCTGGTCGATTTCCATGCTTGTTAAGAAAATCACGCTTAAAGATAAAACTGAATTGACCGGAGGTGATAAAATTGCAATCCTTGGTTCAGCATTTATTGGGTCTCTGGCTTATGCTTTCTCTGAATCATTTTGGTTCTCTGCAGTGGAAGGGGAGGTTTATGCAATGTCATCTTTATTTACGGCCATTATCTTTTGGGCAATCCTTAAGTGGGATGAAGAAATGAAAGAAATTCAAGGCGGTAAATTATTCGAAGGGTATTCGCCTGATCGTTGGCTATTACTGATAATGTTTATGCTTGGACTGGCAATTGGAGTTCACCTTTTAGGTATCCTAGTTGTTCCTGCAATTGCTTATGTAATTTACTTTAGATATCAAAAAACGGTCAATTTAAAAGGAATTCTTTTTACCGGAATATTAGGTGTTTTCGTTTTAGGTTTTATTCAAGTAGGTGTCATTCAAGGTGCAATTTCAATGGCTTCTTCATTTGAGGTTGGTTTTGTGAACTCACTTGGAATGCCTTTTTATAGTGGAACAATCTTCTTTTTCTTATTAATCGTTGCAATGTGTATCATCTTGATTCGTTATGCGCGTAAGAAAGGGAATCGAATTTTGTATTCTGCAACAATGGGGTTGATTTTATTATTGATCGGTTATGGTTCTTTTGCTGTCATTGTTATTCGTTCAAACGCCAATACACCTTTAGATGAAAATGACCCAGAGAACTTAGTTACGTTGACGGCATACTTGAAACGTGAGCAATATGGTTCTGCGCCAATTTTGTTTGGACCTCAATGGAATTCAACCGAAAATGACCGTGAATTGTGGAAAGATTTATCTGCATTTTATTTACGCAGATTTGTAGTTCAGAAAGGGGATAACGTCCTTAAAGCGTTTAAAGACGAAGACAGAGCAAATGATTATGCTAAGGAGAATAAAGGCGAGGTTGTAGAGAAATACTTCGAATCGAATGCTTCTACGCGACACAATGCAACCCCAACGTATGCACAATCAGTATTTTTTCCTAGAATGTATTGGAGTCAAGACCAACAACGTGTCAATGGTTATAAAAAATGGTCTGGTTATGATGCTAATGATGGTTCCGGCGGTGAGATAGGTAAAGATGGAAATAGACTTCCAACTTTTGGAGAGAATATTAGGTTTTTTACAAGCTACCAAGTGAACTGGATGTATTGGAGGTATTTTATGTGGAATTTCTCAGGACGTCAAAATGATATTCAAGGTCACGGTGATCAAATGAGAGGTAACTGGTTGTCTGGTTTTAGTGCTGTTGATAATGCTCGTTTAGGAAATCAAGATGAGTTTGCTCCGAACTTTACAACAGATAACCCTTCCAATAATAGATTTTTCTTCTTACCTTTAATCTTAGGTTTTATTGGATTGATTTTCCATTACTACAAAGCGCCAAAAGATGCGTTTGTACTTTCTTTGGTGTTCTTATTTACAGGTTTAGCGATTATCGTTTACCTAAATCCAAGACCTTTTGAGCCAAGAGAACGTGATTATGCTTATGCTGGATCTTTCTACTTTTTTGCAATGTGGATTGGTATTGGGGTTTATGCTTTGTATGATGCATTCAAGAATTTTAGTCGCAAAGAATTAATCGGTGGAGGTATTGTCGCGGGAGCGGGATTACTTATTGCTTTAATTGCAGATATGGGAAGTTACACTTCTATGCCAATCACCTTATCTTGGATTATTATTGTTGCCATCGGTGGTGGAATCAT
>JBFHHS010000250.1:0-3750 GCA_041596895.1 Crocinitomicaceae bacterium
ATTATTATGGTTGCCATCGGTGGTGGAATCATCGGAGTGATGGGATTGTTAAGGAAGGCACTTAAAAAAGATACACATGGTGCAGGTGTAGCGATTGCGTTGTGTCTTTCTGTTCCTTTAATTATGGTAACTCAGGGATGGGATGATCACGATCGTAGTTTGAAAACAACAGCTCATAATCTTTCGTTGAATTATTTAAATTCTGTTGAGAAAAATGGTATCATCTTTACAAATGGCGATAACGATACCTTCCCGTTATGGTATATGCAAGAGGTTGAAGGGAAACGCACAGATGTGAGAGTTTGTAATCTTTCTCTAATGCAAACGGATTGGGATACAGATCAAATGAAAATGAGAGCGTACGAATCTGACCCGCTTCCAATTAAGTTTACAGAGGATCAAATTTTAATGTATTCAGGAAATACAGATCAAGTATTGTTTACAGATTTGTTTGAGTTGTTTTATATGAACGCAAAACCTGAAGTGATTCGACAAATTATTAAATTGAGAGCAGAGGCTAGTCCGAATGAATTGGCACAGTCTGTTGGTGTCTTTAATAATCAAGCAACGCAATTGCTGTCAGGAGCGCAAGCAAGTGATGCACGTGTTTCTTCTAGATTGGCTCAGATCAAAGCAATCTTAGCTGCACCAATAACATCAGCAGATCCTACTGATGCTATTTATAACAAATATCAAGCTTCTATGGAAGTGTTTAGTGCTGCTCAAGGTGGATTAATTCAAGCTTCGGAGCAAAGTTTACAAGCGTTCCAGAAGTTATTGATGGATTTCGAGAAAGGATGGAATTATTCAAATCTTACAGATGCGATGACATTTACTAGAGATGAGAATAACCTAATCAATTACCAAGGTCAACGTTTGGTGCGTATTTTCCCAAGTAAAGGGTTTGTATTACCAGTGAACGTTAAAAATGCAGTGGCATCAGGTGTGGTTTCGAAAGAACAGGCAGCATCTTGTCTTAAAGAAATGAAATTCAACTTTGACGAACGTGGATTAACACGTGAGCAGGTTATGATGTTGGATATTATTGCGAATAACGATTGGAAACGTGGAATTAGTTTCTCTTCACCGGGTGGATCGGAAGTTTCAATTGCATTCTATAGAAGAGGTTATATCAAACAAAATGGTATGGCCTTCGAATTGAACCCTATTGATAATGGTGGTTCTAGATTTAATGCAGATAAAATGTACATGAACTTAATGAAGAGGTATGATTATGGTGCAATGAATAATCCAGATGTATTGACAGATTATTATGCAAGACGCCACACTGCACAATATAGACTTCACTTCCTTTCTTTAGCTGAAGAGTTTATCTCGCGTGCATTTGCAGCAGAACAGGATAACGAACGAAGAAAAATGATGACATCAATGGGACAGGATGTGTCTCAATTGGGTGCAGCAACTTCTGAAAAGGAAATTAATGAGTATAGAAAGAAAGCGAAAGCTTTAATCGATAAATCAATTGAAGTGATGCCTGCGGAATTAGTGTTGGATTATGGTGAGCCAAATGGTTCAAACAATCCTAGAGATAACTATAAAATCAATGGTAAGGATTTAACGGCATTTACAGATGGTGTATTGCACGATTATGTTGGTATTCTGTATATGGCTGGAGATAAGAAAGGTGCAGAGAAATTAGGCGATGAGGTTGCTGGACAGCTTGAATCAATTATTGGATTCTATGATAAGAGCGATATGGCGATTTCTGGTAGGTCTGAAAATACCAAGGATTTCTATGCGGCTCTAGCGGCTTATTTCAAGTTGTCTTCTGCAGCAAATGATTCAGAATTTGGCGACCCAGAGGGAGCACTTGCGAAAAGAACGAATGCGAAGATTGACTATTTCTATAAAACAATGTTCCCATCTATGTTCAACGAGTTAGAAGCGCTAGCAAATGCGAATGGTGAGAGTACTCGTAGAGGAAGTAGAGCAGGTTATTATGCTGGAATGCTTCATAATTTACAAGATTACTCAGAAGCAATGGCTGTTCATTTTGGATGGATGGAAGCAGGTACGCCTGATCCCCAACCTACACCGTCAAATGGTCCTTCATTAGACGCATTGATGAACCCACAACCATAAGTGTTCGTTCGATAAGAACATGATGAAGTTATTTAAAACCCCGAGTTTCATTCGTTGGATTGTACCACGAAGAACTTGGGGTTTTTCGTCTTCAGACACCATTTATCTTACCTTTGATGACGGCCCAACAGAAGTCTTAACGAAAACAATATTGGGTGTTTTAAAGGAGAAAGAGGTGAAAGCAACATTTTTTTGTGTTGGTGTTAATGCCCAAAAATACCCTGAGTTAATGTCCGAGATTATTCGTGAGGGACATGCCGTGGGAAATCACACGATGCGACATGAAAATGGCAATAAGACATCAAAGAAGGATTACTTAGCTTCGATTGAAGAAGCAAGTGAGCATATTAATTCTAATTTGTTCAGACCACCATATGGTCGTTTACCTATCACTTTTGTAAGAAGTATTAAAAAGAAGTATGAAATCGTCATGTGGTCGTGGTTGTCGTATGACTATGATCCAACAGTATCGGTAGAATCAATTTTAGAAAAAGGAAAAGAACAGATTAAACCGGGTCATATTCTAGTACTTCATGACAATCTTAAAGTGAAAGAAAAAATGGTAGTGCTATTACCTCAATTGATTGATGATTTAAAGGATCGAGGGTTCAAGTTTGGAGTTATTTCCGCTTAAAAACAGGCACCGTTGAACAAGGTTCTCCATACATGATACTTTTTGCTACTGGTTGAATGTAACGAATAAGCTCTGACATGGCGTATTCTGGTGAAGCGATATCTGCACACCCTTTTATGATGACGCGACCATCCTTGTAATCTTCCAGATTGTCTTCTAAAATACGTGCCTTTATCAATGCTTTTTCAAGTTCGGATTTCGAACCTATGATGTAAAATGCACCAGACTCTTGTAGCTTTGAACCGATAAGCATATATGCCCACGTTGGGACAATCGCATCCGCAGAACAAATTACATAAACGGCCTTTTTCTCATAGGTAGTCCAATCGTGTTCTTTTACCCAAGCACGAAAATCCTTTTCTTTTAAAACAAGTCCTTGCCAAAGTACATCGGCAATATCCACAGCCACTATCTCTTTGTTCGACTTGTAATCTGCTAAGTCGATTGAAATAAGACCACTTTCTTTTACGCGATTTACGATTTCTGTCATGCTGTAAAAATATGCTTTTTATTAGAGAGAACTTGTGTTTTGAGTGTTAAGAATTTAAAAGCGATATGTCAGTTTGTCACGAAATTAGATTGGGCATAAGTTTTGACCTATGCTGTTCAATGAAGAATTCTCAGTTTGGTTCAACCACAGAGGCGATTGTCTATCCGTTATTGATGTTAATCATCATGTGGTTAGTGTATTGGGCTGACCATTTGTTTCCGTTAATTCCTTTCTATAAGTATGGTGTAATGCCTGGTGTTCTGGATAGTTGGAAAGGAGTATTCTTAATGCCGCTATTGCATTCTCACGAAGAAATTAATCATATCTTAAATAATTCAATGCCTACAGCAGTGTTACTCGGAGCAATCATCTATTATTATAGGCAAATTGCATTTCGTGTGTTCTTTCTTTCATGGTTGTTTACTGGTATTGGTGTATGGTTAGTTGCAACAAATAATAATTCCTATCACATTGGAATGAGTGGAGTTATATACGCAATGGCAGGTTTTTTATTTACTTCTGG
>JBFHHS010000251.1:0-3746 GCA_041596895.1 Crocinitomicaceae bacterium
ATTGATGGTGATGTTGCAACGGTAGGAATTACTGATTTTGCTCAAGGAGAACTTGGTGACATCGTTTACGTAGAAATTGAAACTGAAGGTGAAACTTTAGATCATGAAGAAGTTTTCGGTTCTGTTGAAGCGGTTAAAACGGTTTCTGATTTATTTATGCCATTATCAGGAGAAATCATTGCATTCAATGAAGATTTGGAATCTAATCCTGAAACTGTAAACACAGATGCTTACGGTGACGGTTGGATGATTAAAATTAAAATGTCGAACGTAGAAGAAGCTTCAAACTTACTTGACGCTGCAGCATACGCTTCATTGATTGGATAATATCTAAATCTTTGAATCTTCGCATTTTTTTATTGGGCATTGTTTGGATAGGCGCCATGTTTTTATTGTTTCTTACTCCGGTAAAGGACAGTGAAAATGTATTTTTTGGTTGCATTCCAGCAAGGTCAATTGTACATTTCGCCCTTTTTTGGGGCTTTGTGCACATTTGGATTGGAGCGTGTAAAAAACAACTCAAAAATGAAACGTTACGACGAAAAGCATTCAGTATAACATTCTTTGCCGCTGTAGTTTTAGCTCTAATATCTGAATCAATAATGTACTTGACGGGGATATCCTCTTCATTCAGTTATTGGAACTTAATTTTTGATCTAATAGGGTCTGGTTTAGGTATATTAACATTTCGTGTATTATATAGCTCATGTTATTGAGTTTGTGGTATACATTTTGTAAGTTTAAATTCATATATTTACATCATAATTCGGCTAATAATTATGGAATTAAAGAAAAGTGAACAAGCAAACATTGAAAAACTTCGCGTACCGATTACGCTAATGGGTCTTTTGTTTGTGGGTAGTATTGTGTTAGCTTCTTTCTCATACCAAGAAGGAATCCAACGTGAATTAAAGGCAAGTGTTGAAGAGAATTCAGCTGATGTTCAATTTATGCAAGACGCACAAGAACAAGATGCTCCGCCACCACCGCCACCACCAGCAGTTGATGCTCCACCTCCGGTAACAGAAGAAATCGTTGAGGAAGAAAATACAGAAGTGGAACCAACACCAGTTGTTCAAACTCCACCTCCAGTAGACATCGGGCCTGTTGAGGAAGTTGTAGTCGAAGAAGAAATTATCGATTTTCCAGATGTAGAAGCAGGATTCCCAGGAGGTGCTGCAGCCATGCAACAATGGATTGCTGAAAACGTTCAATATCCTCAAACTGCAATTGAAATGAATGAACAAGGTCGTGTTTATCTTTCATTCGTTGTTGAATCTGATGGTTCTATTGGTGGTATCCAAGTAGAAAGAGGTGTAAGTCCAGACTTAGACCGTGAAGCAAAACGTTTATTGCGTAAAATGCCTAAATGGGTTGCTGGTGAAGCCGGAGGCCGAAAAGTAAGAACAAGATGTAGACTTCCTATCAACTTTACGTTGAATTAGAAATCAATTATAAATTATTGAAAACCGTGAATTATTTCACGGTTTTTTTTTGCTCTATACTTTGGCATGTCGTTTGATTTATATGTTACAATTAAACTATTACACACATTTAAATAACCGATTATGAGCACGAAAAAAAGTAAATCAGCGAACATCGAAAAATTAAGATTGCCAATCATTTCATTAAGCCTTTTGTTTACAGGAAGCTTAGTACTTGCATCTTTTTCGTATACAACTGAAGTAGAGCGAGATTTTAGAGCAGAGGCCAGTGAAAGCGCAGTAGAAATCATGTTCTTAGAAGAGACGGTTAAGAAGGATATCATCGAACCTGTAAAACAGCCGGAAGTAATCCTACCGATTGATGATGAAATCATAATAGACAGTAACACAACAATTATTCCTGACCCAATAGTTATTGTTACTCCACCCGACGTTAAAATTGGAGACGACAAAATCATTGAAGTGATACCTCCTGTAATTGAGTTTCCAGACGTAGATGCTATGTTTATTGGCGGAAGTGTTGAATTAAAAAAATGGATCAATGAAAATGTAAACTATCCACAAGAAGCGATAGAAATTGGGGACCAAGGTTTGGTGTACTTATCATTTGTTGTAGAACAAGACGGATCAATATCTAACATTGAAATTGAGCGAGGAGTTAGTACAGAACTTGATCGCGAGGCAAAAAGACTCATCCGCAACATGCCAAAATGGAAAGCAGGAGAAGCGAAAGGACTACCTGTGCGATCTAGATGTCGTTTACCGATTAATTTTGAATTGTACTAAATCACAAAAAATACAAGCATTAAAAAAGCCGCACATTGGAATGTGCGGCTTTTATTTTTTACTAAGCTCTAATAAGAAGAAGAAGCTCCTCCTATATTTTCTATCGGATGCCAAGTTGTTTTCACCTCTTGACAATCAGCGATCATATAAAGGTCTTGTGAATCAGACTTCATCCAATCCTTATTATAAGTTGAAATTCGTTTCAAATTCAACGCTGCGCTTTCCTTCAATTCTTTTTCAATTCCTTTCGAATCGCCGCTATAAACCATCGCATTCACGTCCATATGTGTTGTGAGCGGTTTAATCAATTCTGCTGGAGAACCAGTTAGAATATTCACTACACCGCCTGGAACATCAGACGAATTAAGTACCTCTGCAAAAGTTACCGCACACAACGGTAAATCTTCAGACGCAAGAACAACGCATGTATTTCCTCCAGCTACGACAGGAGCAACCAAAGAAATCAATCCAATTAAAGACGAGCTTTGATCTGCAACAACACCAACAACACCCGTTGCTTCAGTTACTGAGAAATTAAAATGAGATGAAGCTACTGGATTGACTGAACCCAATATTTGAGAATATTTATCACACCATCCAGCATAATAAATCAATCGATCAATGGAAAGATTAACCTCTTTTTCTGCATTCGATTTTGAAGCACCCTGAAACATCAACTCTTCTACAAACTGTGCTTTTCGTCCTTCAAGCATTTCGGCTATACGATAAAGAATTTGACCTCGATTAAACGCCGCACGTTCAGACCACCCTCCAAATGCATTTCTTGCTGCAACCACAGCATTTCTCACATCCTTTCTTGAGGATTGACAAATATTCCCTAATTGCTCACCTTTTTTATTTACAGGGGTATAATACCTCCCCGATTCAGTTCTTGGAAAACTACCTCCAATATAAATCTTATATGTTTTTAAAACTTCCAACCTTTCCATGATTATTTCAAATTAACATAAGCACTTAACCCATGAAGTCCACCTTCACGACCAAAACCACTTTCTTTATAACCTCCAAACGGAGATGTAGGGTCAAATTTATTGTAAGTGTTTGCCCAAATTACACCTGCTCTTAATTTAGACGATAAATTAAAAATCCGCGATCCTTTATCCGTCCATATACCAGCTGCTAAACCATAAGGAGAATTATTTGCCTTTTGAATTGCCTCATCAACCGTTCTAAACGTCTGAACTGTAAGTACAGGTCCAAAAATTTCTTCTTGAACAATTCGATTTGATTGCGCAACGTCAGTAAAAATCGTAGGAGCACAGTAATACCCTTTCGTTGGCACCTTACAAGAACTCTGATGCATCGTAGCACCTTCGTTCTTACCAATCTTTATATAATCGTTAATGATCTTTAATTGCTCTTTTGAATTTATCGCTCCGACATCCGTATTTTTATCTAACGGATCACCAATAATCAACTGGTCCATTCTGCGTTTTAGTTTTGTAATCACTTTATCCGCAACCCCTTCTTGAACAAACAATCGTGAACCAGCAC
>JBFHHS010000252.1:0-3726 GCA_041596895.1 Crocinitomicaceae bacterium
ATGACATGGAAGCAGGTGGATGGGACCTTTCGAAAATCGACTCTGAAAAGTTGAAGGATTCGAAAGCAACTTTCGTTTTCGGTCAGATGAATGAGCCTCCAGGAGCAAGAGCGCGTGTTGCTTTATCTGGATTAACATTGGCTGAGTATTACAGAGATGGTGATGGAGACGGTAAAGGAAACGATATCTTATTCTTCGTTGATAACATCTTTAGATTTACTCAAGCAGGTTCTGAGGTGTCTGCACTTCTAGGTCGTATGCCGTCTGCGGTAGGTTACCAACCAACATTGGCAACTGAGATGGGAGCGATGCAGGAGCGTATTACTTCAACTAAAAATGGTTCTATTACATCTGTACAGGCGGTTTATGTACCTGCGGATGACCTTACCGATCCAGCTCCGGCAAATACATTTGCTCACTTGGATGCAACAACGGTATTGTCTCGTAAGATTGCCGAGTTAGGAATTTACCCTGCGGTTGATCCATTGGATTCAACTTCAAGAATTCTTACTGCTGAAATCGTTGGTGCTGAGCATTACAATTGTGCTGAGAGAGTAAAGATTACTTTACAACGTTATAAAGAACTTCAAGATATTATCGCCATCTTAGGTATGGATGAATTGTCTGAAGAAGATAAATTAATCGTACACAGAGCGCGTCGTGTTCAACGTTTCCTTTCTCAACCTTTCCACGTTGCAGAGCAATTTACAGGATTGAAAGGGGTGTTAGTTGATATTCAAGATACTATTAAGGCATTTAATGAAATTCTTGATGGTAAATATGATCAATACCCAGAGGCTGCATTTAACTTGAAAGGTGGTATCGAAGAAGTGATCGAAGCTGGAGAGAAAATGTTAGCGGAGAACGCTTAATTAGAATAAAAGAAAAGGCATAGTTATGCAATTAGAAATAATAACACCTGAATCAAAAGTATTTTCTGGAGAAGCGGATGCAGTTCAATTCCCAGGATTAGATGGTTCGTTTCAGGTTTTAAGTAATCACGCTGCAATTATTTCAGCATTGTCAAAAGGTGAGGTTAAGGTGAACTTAACTGAAGCATTTGAGGCAAACGATGAGTCAAGTGAATTGATTCAAGCTGATAAATCTGATTCGAAGGTTATTCGCATCGAGATTAAAGGTGGAGTGATGGAAATGTTAAATAACAAAGTCATTGTTCTTGCTGAATAGTATTCAGCTATAATGTATTCTGAAAGAGGGAGGTGGGCTACCATTTCCCTCTTTTTTTGTTAAACTACGTTAAGTCAGTGACTAATATATAGGAGCGAATACGATAGTTTCGTTATTTTCGTTGTTTATTGAATAAGTAGATGAGTATTCTAGATAAAATAGATATTAATAATACGCCAGACCATATTGCCATCATTATGGATGGGAATGGTCGTTGGGCGCAGAAACAAGGTCATGACAGATTATTCGGTCATAATTTTGGTGTTGAATCTGTTCGTGAAACTCTCAAAGCTGCTCAAAAAACAAACGTCAAATATTTAACCTTATACGCTTTTTCTACAGAAAACTGGAATCGACCAAAAGAAGAGGTTGATGGTTTAATGGATTTGCTTGTCCGTACAATCGGAAATGAGGTGAATGAATTGCATGAAAGCAATGTTAAAATCACAACGATAGGCGATATTAAAGGGTTGCCTGCTTCTTGTGAAAAGGAATTAAGCGACGCATACGAAAAAACAAAGAATAATACAGGGGTAAATTTAATTCTCGCCCTTAATTATAGCTCGCGCTGGGAAATCACCAATGCGGCAAAAAAACTTGCTTTAAAAGTAGAATCAGGCGACCTAAAAGCTGCTGATATTAGTGAACAAGATTTTATTCAGGAATTGAATACTTCCGATATTCCTGATCCAGAATTATTGATTCGCACCAGCGGTGAACATCGCGTAAGTAATTTCTTACTTTGGCAAATCGCATACTCTGAATTCCATTTCACAAATGTGCTTTGGCCAGACTTTAAAGCAAACGACTTATACGAAGCTATTTTAGATTATCAGTCTCGAGAGAGAAGATTCGGAATGGTTTCAGAACAAATAGAAAAAAATACATGAGATTTCAACTGCAGTTACTACTAGCATTCTCACTTTTAATTGGAGGACTCGCATTTGCGCAAGGTCCAACAACAATCGGTGGGTTAGATATCGACTATAAAAGTCCAAAAACATATGAAATTGGGCCGATCCGAGTGGAAGGTGCAGATAATTATGATCATAACGCGATTAAGCTTTTAGCTGGACTTCGTCAAGGACAAGAGATTGTTGTTCCTGGTGAGAAAATTTCAAAGGCGATTAAAAATTTGTGGGATGAAGGTATTTTTTCAAATGTTGAAATTTTAGCAGAGAAAGAAGTAGCTGGTGTTATTTATCTCGTGATTAAAGTCGCTCCGAGACCAAAGCTTTCGCGTTTTAGATTTACCGGAATTAACAGGAGAGAAGCGGATAAAATTCGTGAGGAAATTTCATTGTTCTCAGGGAAAACAATTACTGAAAATTTAGTATTTGCTACAGAAAATCAAATCAAAGGACATTTTAGAGAAAAAGGACATTATTCAGTTCAAGTTGATATCCATCGTGTGGTTGATAGCTTAATGAATAACTCTGAAATCTTTGTGATTGATGTTCAAAAGAACCCAAAGGTTAAAATTGGTAAATTGACTTTTGCCGGTAATGAATCCGTGAAAACATGGCGTCTTCGTATGGCTATGAAGGATACGAAACAAAAAGCATTTTGGAGATTTTTTAAACGATCTAAATATTCAGAAACAGCGTATAAAAGAGATAAGTTAGCGATGCTTCAAAAGTTTGGGGCTAAAGGACTGCGTGATGCGGAAATTTCTTTTGACACAGTCTATCTTGCAAATAGAAAAAACTTACACATTAACATCAATATTGATGAAGGTGAGAAATACTACTTTGGAGATATTGAATGGATTGGTAATTCAAAGTTCCGCTCGTCGTTTTTGGATACAGTAATCGGATTGAAACGCGGTGATTTATATAACAAAGAGTTATTAGATACTCGTTTGTTCATGAGTCAGGATGGAAGAGATGTTTCTTCTATGTACATGGATAGAGGTTATTTATTTTTCCAAGTTATTCCTGTTGAAACAAGTGTTGAGAATAATCACATCAATTATCAGATGAGAATCATCGAAGGTAAAGAAGCACGTATCAAACGAATCATCATTAAAGGGAATACGAAGACAAATGATCATGTTATTCGTCGTGAGATAAGAACTAAACCAGGCGATTTATTTAACCGAAATGATATCATTAGAACACAACGTGAATTGGCGCAATTGGGATATTTTGATGAGCAAGGATTTCAAATTAATCCTATTCCAAATCCACAGGATGGAACAGTTGACATTGAATACGTAGTGGTTGAGAAATCATCGGATCAAATTGAACTTTCTGGTGGTTATGGTGGAACTGGAGTTGATGGAAAAGGAAGTATCATTGGAACGTTAGGATTGACATTTAACAACTTCTCGATGAAAAACATCTTTAAGCCTGGAGCTTGGTCGCCTTTACCAGGTGGAGATGGTCAGAAACTTTCAATTAGAGCACAAACGAGTGGGAAGTATTATCAGAGTTATAACTTCTCATTTTCTGAACCATGGTTAGGAGGTAAAAAACCAAATTCACTTTCTGTTTGGATGAATCATACCGCATTGGGGAATGGATACTTGAGAACTAG
>JBFHHS010000253.1:0-3721 GCA_041596895.1 Crocinitomicaceae bacterium
CTAGACTATACAGTAGACGAAGCCGTTCAAATATTTGGAGGTATGGGGTACTCTGCAGAATCGACTGTAGAACGCGCATATCGTGATGCAAGGATTAATCGAATTTTTGAAGGAACCAATGAAATCAACCGACTGTTGGTTGTAGACATGGTGCTTCGAAGAGCAATGAAAGGAGAATTGGATTTGATGGGACCAGCAATGAAAGTTGCGAATGAATTGATGAGTATACCAGATTTCGGAGACAAGCCTGAAGGGACTTTTGCCAACGAAATAGCTGCTCTAACAGGATTCAAAAAAACAATCTTGATGGTTGCTGGTTCTGCAGTTCAAAAATTAATGCAATCACTTTCGAAAGAGCAAGAAGTATTAATGAACATTGCAGACATGTCAATTTGGACATACCTCGCTGAGTCCGCATTATTGAGAGTACAACAAATGATTGAGTTAAAAGGCGAAGAAAATTGCCAAGCTCAAATTGCAATTGTTAAAACGTACTTCTACGATACTGCAGACAGAATAAACAAAGCAGGTAAAGACGCATTGAACTCATTTGCCGAAGGTGATGAATTGAAAATGATGTTAATGGGATTAAAACGATTCACTAAAATGGAAGCGTTTAATCCAAAAGAAGCAAGACAAAAAATCGCTTTAGAAATAATTGAAGCGAATGAATATTGTTTCTAATGTTTAAGATCAAATACGGGAAAAGGTGAGATGAAAGTCTCACCTTTTTTTATATAATTCGTATTTTTGTCCTTTAACTAATAAAACCACTATGAAAAAAATCATTTTCCCTTTAGGGATTGTTGCATTAAGTTTGGTGTCATGTAAAAAAGACTATACATGTAGTTGTACGTATACCACAACAGAAACAGAAGATGGTACTTCAACATCAGAGACATCTACAAGTAAAATTGTTTTTACCGATGTAAAAAAGAGCTTTGTTGAAGACAAAGTAGAGTGTTATTCAACTTCATCTTCGTATACGTATGAATCTTGGACGGGTAGCCAGGTAACAGTGAAAAACGACGCTGATTGTTCAATTGACTAAACTATTTGATATGAAAAAAATACTTATCGCCTCGATGGCATTGATCGCTTTTGCTTCTTGTAAAAAGAACTACATCTGCGAATGTACAGAAACAGACACATACGGAGGTACAACTACTGTATCAACAAGTACAACTGAATTTAACGATGTTAAGAAAAAATATGTAGAATCAAGCTACGATTGTGTTTCTTACACTTCAACGAATACAGATAGCGATGGCAATGTCTCTACTTACAAAGTGGACTGCACAATCAAAGACAATTAGTCTTGTCACATTACAAAAAAAGGCGGGATTCTCATCCCGCCTTTTTTCTTATTGATATCTGATCTTTATTTTCTCAAAACAATTCCGTCTGCCTCAAAACCTAACTCGTATTTAGGCTCAGTGATTTTCGCAATTTCTTCTTCACTTTTTCCAGCATCTTCTGCAAAGTGCTGCAACAATTCTACAGAAACAGTATCCCAGTAAGCAACTCCATGGAAATACGCTACAGTTCCAACATCTGTCTTTGGAGGAATAGTAAAGTGATCTTTAAACCTCACCATAAAAGTTTCTCCATCGCCTTTGTCGATATTAACCCAACAACCAGCTTTTGAACAAACCTCATTCAATTCACCTTCAAAAGTATATTCTGTTTCTTCCGTTTTACCATCAAATGATTTTAACATTTCAGCAACAGTTACTGCTTCTTTTGGATTAACTTCAAATGGCCCGTAGTTTTCTCCTAGTTCAATTTCAACTGTTTCTTCAATTGTTTCCTGAACATCTTCTGGTGTAGTTCCGCACGCAAACAACAATCCTGCCGCGGCAATAATTAGTGTAATAGATTTCATAATCTTTTCTTTTTTTTTTACAAATATCGCAAGAACATAATGAAATGCGATGATTTAGATCATAAAAAAAGCCCAAATCAAGTGATTTAGGCTTCTTAATAATAATTCGATTGGTTCTATAAATAAGTAACTCTGAATTCATTCATATTTAAATCAACGCCGTCAACTTTCACAAAATGAACTCCACAAGACATCAACATACGTGTCATAATATTGCGATTCATTGGTGTGTTTTCGACTAAAACCATTGTTACTTGATTTGTTGTAGCATCATGAGTAACACTAAATTGATCTTTATAATTGTTAGCATTTTTTTCAATTTGTTCAGAAGTTACCGTAGCTGGAAATGTGAACACATACTCCCCCGACTCCTTACTTTCCATCAATTCTGTCTTATCAACAGAAAGAGCTGTATTTGTCGATTCTTGGGCCATACTAACTAATGACAACCCTACTACTGCTAAAAATGTAAAAACTAATTTTCTCATGGTATATTTTCTTTTTATATCTATTAGACGTAATTCTCAACCAAAAGTTGTGTCTTGGTGAAGCTAAACTAATCTTTTTTACCAAATTTACATCATGAGTGGACTTTTACCTTTTAAATACAAATCAAAAATTGAAGCTGGTTGTGATGAAGCCGGAAGAGGTTGTTTAGCGGGTCCAGTAGTAGCTGCTGCGGTCATCCTGCCCAAAGACTTCAAACACGCCTTGCTAGATGACTCAAAAAAATTATCGGAAGCAAAGCGAAAAAAACTTCGCCCAATTATTGAAAAGGAAGCCATCGCTTGGGCAGTATCATTTGTAGATGAAAGAGAAATTGATGAAATAAACATACTCAACGCAAGTTTTACAGCCATGCATCGTGCAGTTGATCAATTGAAAAAAAAGCCTGAACTATTACTTATAGATGGAAATCGATTTACTCCCTACCCTAACATTCCAGCTGAATGTATTATAAAAGGAGATGGAAAATACCTCTCAATTGCTGCTGCCTCAGTTTTAGCAAAAACTTATCGAGATGAGTACATGGAAAAAATACATGCCGAATTTCCTATGTATGACTGGAACAAAAATAAGGGTTACCCCACAAAAGCACACCGCATCGGGATTTTAAATCATGGCGGATGCAAATACCATAGAAAAACATTCACATGGCTTCCCGCCGATCAGCTTTCCCTTTTTGATTAAACAAAACACTGTTCATTTCTAACTTGCGCTCAACTATATGAAGCCTTGCTTTTATCTACCTTTGAATAAAGCATTTAGTAATGATTAAAAGAGCACTTCTATTTATAATTGTTGTTGGTAGCATTGGATGGTTATCATTTGTGGCCTTCGACATTTTAAGTGAAAAAAGCAATTACGACGAAACAACGTTATTTGGATCGCAAGATGGAACACTTTTCATTGTAAATCGTGGAAATGAAGTTCAAAGTTCTGAAAATTTGGGTTTAACAAATCCCGTTCTAGCTCCAGTTGTAGATGGAATCCTCGACTCTCAATTTGAAACAGCATATATCAGCGGTAGTCGTAATCAGATGCTCATCAAAAAAAGCACGAATTGGGATAACGCCTCAGTAGAACTTCTACTTTCAGGAATACAAGAACAAATTACCTTTAACTCTGGCAACTTTAATGCTGGCCAGCTTTCAGGTAGATTTTACAAAAAAAGCCTTTACTTGAGTGATGGAACGTCCTATGAATCAAACAAATCTTCTATTGAACTGATATATGATAAGAAAGCAAGTGCATCACAAATTGAGTTTGGAGAAAACAATCAAATTGAAACAGTAACCGATTTGTACTTCCTACCAGGAAACAAAACAAACTACA
>JBFHHS010000254.1:0-3707 GCA_041596895.1 Crocinitomicaceae bacterium
ACATTGAAGGCGCTGTAAACGTAAATTATTTAGGCGGGCATTTCAAGCGCGATTTAGTCGAGGTAAACTTGGACAACTCAAAACCAACCTTGATCTATTGTGAAACTCAACATCGAAGTCTATTTGTTGCCAAAAAACTTTATAGAGCTGGATTTCTAAAAGTAGTCGATTTAGATAAAGGTATGATGAACTGGCGAAATCAACAATTTCCGTATTTCGACTCAGACACGATTCAAAAATAAAAGAGCCTTACTTCTTCTTATTCGTTTTTAACTTTAGAACAAAACCAGCACTAACTGCATAAGCTTTTCCAATATTTCTTCCAGAAAAGATATAACTTCCGTTGACAAACACTCCAGTTTTCTTTCCTACATTTCGATAGATTACCCCTCCCACTTTATCATAAGAAACACCTAGTTTTCTAAAGTCGGGCTTAATCAAACCATAGTCCTCACCACCTATTCCATATTGATAATCGAACCAAGCATCAAAATACCATGCCTTATAAATATACCCCAGTTTCACAGAAGCAGATACTGACGAAGGAATTGGGTCAAAAGCATAATTATATCCTCCTTGGGTTTGGATAAACCAGTTGGCTTTATGTTTATACTGAATAATTAGTTTAGGTTGAATTTGAATAGCCTGCTGACCTATAGCTTGTCCTGATTGATATCTATAATTTGACATAGGGAAAGAAAACCCTAATGCCGGAGCAAGGGTAAACTCGCCATTTCCACCTTTAACATCTACCAACTTATACTTGGTAAAAACTGCTGCATCTTGAGGCTTAAAATTAATCAGTGGTAGGTTTAAAATTACATTCCATTTGTCCGTAATTCCGTAAGTACCATATGCACCAAGTATCACCTGGTTTCGCTCAAAATTAATTAACCCAACTGAAGAAAAGTAGGTTTTAGAAGCACTATAACTTCCCGAAAAAGCCAAATCCAATTCACCTTTCGACTTAAAAAACCCGTCAACATTTCCCTGAGCGCTAACACTCATAGAAAAACCAAGAAAAAACAATCCGATGAGAATTCTCATTTTATTTAAAGTACTTTGTAATTTCCTCAGACATTGGATTCACCTTAGATCCAAAATGCTCCAAGTACGTTCCTTGCTCATCGATTAAATATTTGGAGAAATTCCATGCCACTTTACTTTTCTCAACCCCGTTCAGCTCAGCTTGAGTTAACCATTGATAAATTGGATGTTGATCTTTTCCTTTCACTTCAATTTTGGAAGCCATTAAAAATTCAACGCCATAGTTTTTTTGACAAAACCCTTTAATTTCTTCCTCAGAACCAGGTTCCTGTCCCCCAAATTGATCACATGGAAACCCAATTAACACCAATTGATTTCCATACTTTTCGTGCAGCTCTTGCAGTTGCTCATATTGTCCTGTAAATCCACATTTTGAAGCAACATTTACAAATAACACCTTCTTTCCCTTAAATTGTTCGAGTGAAATTGTTTCACCGTCAATACTAACAAAAGAATAATCATAAATCGACGTAGATTGAGCCATAGCGTTAAAAGTTAAGATGGAAAATAATAATACAAGTGTTTTCATGAATTAAAGGTATAAATGATTATTCGTTATAAAAACTAAATATTTGACGTTTCTTGTAACCAGAACTTACAAGCCCATGTCTAAGTTTATATAACATTAAAAAAATAAAATTATGTTGGCAGTTGAAATTCTAATTCCATTAATCGTTTTCTCCACCATTTTTGGAGTACTCTACACGTATCTAACGACACGTAACAAAGAAAGGTTAGCAATGATTGAAAAAGGAGCAGACCCAAGTATCTTTTCAGTTCAAAAAAAACGTCTTGGAATCAAAATTGGTTTACTCGCAATGGGAATTGCAACAGGCGTGTTAATGGGACAATTAATCGCACACTTCACAACAATGGATGAAGAACCAGCGACAATTTCTATGATTTTTCTTTGGGCAGGAGCAGGTTTAGTTCTTGAACATTACCTAGCGAAAAAAGACTTTTAGGAATGATTGATTTAGACGATAAGTCAAATATCAGGCGCGTTTTGGATGGAGATACTTCATCCTTTTCGTGGTTAGTAGAAAAATATAAGGATATGGTATTCACCGTGTGTTTTCGCATTCTACGTCAACGTGAAGATGCTGAAGATGCCGCACAAAATGTATTCATCAAAGCATTTCGCAACCTGCATTCATTTAATGGCGATTCTAAATTTTCTACCTGGCTCTATACAATTGCGTACCGAACAGCCATATCAAAAACTCAACTGAAAAAAATAGAAACTGTTTCGGAAGATTTTCAAATAGATATTAATGCGGAAATTCATTTTCCTCAATTAGAGCTTTTAAAAGCCCAAGAGCAAGAACTTTACGTCAAACAAGCCATATCTGAGTTGCCAGAAATTGAAGCCGTTATTGTGAGTTTATACTACCTCGATGATAACAGTATTCAAGAAATCGTTGAAATTACAAGTCTTTCAACATCGAACATAAAAGTAAAGCTGCATAGAGCGAGAAAACAATTAAAGAATACCTTAGAAACCTTGCTTCAACAAGAAACAAAATCTATAATCTAATGGAAGATCAAAAAAACATCTTGAAGAAAGGTCTTGAAAAACCATCAGTAGACTTTACAAAAAACCTTATGCAAAAAGTGGAGGCAGAAGAAAATTCTTTGCGTCGTGTTTTGAAAGAACATGCTGTAATGAAAACTTCCTCAAATTTCAGTTCAGATTTGATAAGTCAATTGGAGGTTTTAACCCCGAAAAAACCATACGAACCTGTTATTTCTAAACACATTTGGATTGGGATTGCTGCTTTTATTGCCATTTTTATAGCGATTGTTTTAACAACAGCTGGTTCTGCATCTGGTAGCAATCAATTAATGCTCAATATAAAACGAATCGACTTAAGTTTTGTGGACATATTTAACTCGAATCCAATATTAAACTATACTATTTGCGGGGTTTTATTATTGTCAATTGCATTATTAACTGAGCAGCGAATGAAACAAAGAAAGGAAAAATAAAAAACTACTTCCCGATACAGAACTTACTGAAGATGTTCCCTAATAAATCATCTGTGGAGATGTCTCCGGTAATGCTACCCAGGTGAAACATGGCTTGACGGATATCCATGGCAACAAAATCACCAGTTACTCCAGAGTCCAATCCAAAATCGGCTTTTTCAAGCGCTTCTGCGGTTTTTACAAGTGCCTCATAGTGCCGCGCGTTTGATACAATTGTTTCATTTCCAAGATTAAAATCGCCTTGAACTTCTGAAACCAATCGTTCTTCGAGCAACTTAATGTTTTCTCCATGCTTAGCGCTGATATGGATTGCATCATCTACTTTAGATGGAGCGATATCAATTTTATTCAATACCATTAGTATTTTCTTGTCTGGATATGTTTCCTTCAATTCTGAAGTCCAATTAGAAACATGATTGATGCTTTCTTCCTTTGTACCATCTGCCAGGCATAAAACAATTGTTGCTTGTTTAATTTTTTCTAAAGAACGCTCAATTCCCATTGCTTCAACTTCTCCTGCTCCTTCACGGATTCCGGCAGTATCAATCAAACGAAATAAAATTCCTTCTATATTCAGCGTCTCTTCAATCACATCCCTGGTAGTTCCTTCAATATTACTAACGATTGCGCGATCATCTCCCAAAAGTTGATTCAACAAAGTACTCTTACCC
>JBFHHS010000255.1:0-3619 GCA_041596895.1 Crocinitomicaceae bacterium
AACTAAAATATCAATCCCTGCTAATTGCGCATCTTTCGGTTTTTTATTCTTACCGTAAAGCGAAATTATTGGTAACCCTGTTTTTTTGTCGGTTTGATTTGAAATTAACTCCCCTGCATCTGCTTGACCTCTAAATCCATGTTCTGGCGAAAAAACAGACTTCACTTGAACCCCCGAACTAAGTAAGGTATCCACCAAGTGAATTTCATTCACCAAAGAAGATTGGTTACCAACTATTCCCACAGATTTTCCTTTTAATAACGGCAGGATAACATCCATTTTCTGAGCACCAACAATGATTTTTTTCTCTGTATTCTCAATTGAATCTATGTTCGTAGAAGATTCTTCAATAGGTTGAGCAAAACTACAAGATGAGACCAAAAGAAAAAAAATACTTTTCAGGCACAAAACCTTTGTGTACTTTAGTCGAAAACTAGGTTTCAATTTGTCATTCGAATATTTCATATCTAAGAAAACGCTAAAGAGTGTCGTGCAAGGTAAGAAAGTTTCTAAACCTATCGTACGCATCTCCATTATTAGTATTGCTTTAGCAGTTATTGTAAATTTAATAACAATCGCTGTTGTGACTGGCTTTCAACAAGAAGTACGCCAAAAAATAAGTGGTTTTGGATCTCACGTATTCATCATGAGTGCTAGTGAAAGTAGCGTCTATGAAAGTGAAGCGATTCATGCTGACCAAAGCTTTTTGAAAAAACTCTCCGAAGACAAGGCCATTCAATCCATTCATGGTATAGGTTACAAACCGGTTTTATTTCAATCAGAAAAAAACGAGATTCATTATAAACTTCCCGATGGTAAGGATACTTCTGAAATCAATCAGCAGGTAAATGGTGCCATGATTAAAGGTATTGATGCAGATTATGACCTTTCTTTTTTTAAAGCACATCTAATAGATGGTTCACTTCCGAATTATGCGAGCGATACATCTGACCAGGATATTTTAATCTCAAAGAAATTATCCAATGACCTGAGCTATCATGTAGGCGATACGGTTTCTGCATTTTTCGTAAAAAACCTGCCGATTAAGCGTAATTTCATTGTGGTCGGAATATATGAAACAGGCCTGGAGGAGTTTGATAAGAAAACGGTTCTTGGTAAACTTTCGGTTGTGCAAGAGTTAAATGACTGGGGAATAAAAGCCTCTATTGATCTTGCCGACACCATGTTAAATGGTCAATTGATTATTGAAGCAAATGTGGTTGGTGGAAATGGTCATCACAGATATGATTGGGGACTGGGATATGAAACTTACGCAAGATTTACAACTTGTCCAATCAAAGACACCACGTTTAGATTGATTGCATCTGATTATTGGAGTAACATTGAAGGGCGAAACGAAACGAATACTATTCCGGATACTGCATATTTGAAAATCACCGTCGAAGGGACAGGATTTAGTCCGTGTAACTTTAAATTGAATGACTTAGGAGAAATAGAGCGCACCTATTTGAATGATGAAGGAACCAAATTTTCTATTCAAGCAGGTCAGAAAAAACTGATTTTTGAATTGACAGCAGGTAATGGAAGTTCTCACAACTACGTTGGCGGATTTGAAATTATGGTGAAAGATTGGGAACAATTGGACGCTGTTGTTGACCGCACATCGAAATTAACAGACTTCATCCCTACCCAATATGATGAAATGCTCAAGACAACGAGTATCCGTGATAATCAAAATGACATCTTTGTCTGGTTGGAGTTTTTAGATATTAATGTGGTTATAATTCTTACGCTTATGATTTTGATAGGAATTATCAATATGGGATCTGCGTTATTGGTTTTGATTTTGATTCGTTCTAATTTCATTGGAATGATGAAAGCGATGGGAGCAACCAACTGGAGTATTCGAAAGATTTTTTTGATACAAGCTACGTTTTTAATCTCACGCGGAATGCTTTGGGGAAATATTATCGGCCTGGGACTTTGCTTCGTTCAGAGCTACTTTGGTGTATTCACCTTGAATCCGGAAGTTTACTACTTAACAGAAGTTCCAATTGAACTGAGTGTATTAAACTGGGCCGCATTGAACATCGCAACGCTTTTAGTATGCGTTATTGCATTAATTATACCGAGCATTGTAATTACAAGGATAAAACCTGTTAAGGCGATTAAATTTAATTAGGAGACGTGATGTTTTTCTAAAACCCGGCCGAGAATTACCTTCCAATCATAATACCTAAGACAAGTTCATGAGAACCTACACTGTTGTTTTTTATCTCAGATGTTGTGAAATCAAAAGAGTACCCCATTTTAAACACACTATTGATATTAAAGCCAACCATTCCGATGATTGTTTGAGAACTTCGATATGAAGCCGCTAGCCAAAACCGCTCTTGAAACTCAATTTGCACCCCTCCCTCAATCGAAATAGGAGCAGAAATCAAATACTTTGCTAAGACAGAAGGCGTAATGGTGACATCATTCTGAGTATGAAACTTATATCCTGCTGTTGCACGAAAGTGAATATGTGGATCGAAGTTTAATAATCCGTTACCAAAACGCACAAGGTCTCCAGTTAATTGATCGGCTGAAATACCCACATACAAATCCTCTGAATAAAGATAAGGACCAGCGCCAACATCAACCGTATAATCATTGACATTCATCGTATATTGGTCATACGTAGCATCAGTACCTACTCCTGTCATTACATTCAAGGTTTGTGCTCTATCTTTCAAAAATGCTCTATTCGACATTCCTAAGTCGACTCCAAAAGACAGATTAAACTCGTTACTTAACGGTAGGTGAATCGCATAGGTACCTGCAAATTTTATTTGTCGATATGCGCCGTATTGATCCCCAAGAAGGTATCCACCAAATGCATGTTTCAATCTTCCCATACTCTTACGAGGATTACGTATCGGACCTCTTCGAGTACTTGTTCGTGGATAGTACCTTGCTTTCATTTTATCTGGCAGTGCGGAAGATGCGTAGATGTACGTCGTTTTGGGTGCGTTCTCAAAACCGGCCCATTGCATTCTCCCTCCTAAGGTGATGTCTAAAAAATCATATGCTCCTGCCGCACCTGGATTAACCAAATACTGATTTCTATTGTACTGACTGAATTGAGGTTCTTGTTGACTCAAAACCAACGTTGTGCACAATACAAATAAAAGGATAATAAAATTTCGCATTATTTTCATTTTCTAAATGGTGTCTTAACACTTCATTCTAGCCTCAGACACAAGTCAAAGATAAAACTTTTTTCACCAATACAACAGTAACGAAAAAAAGGGCAAAAAGGATGGGAAAGCACAGGTATTATTAACGCATGCAAGCACAAGGAGGATCAAACTCCCATTTCACTTGAGGCATACGTTGCCACCAAGTTTCTTGAAACTCTGGACTAAATTTAATTCCTGACAAATCCACTTTCTGTAAATGAGTCAACTCTTCTAAACTTGAAGGCAAACTTCTAATTGGAGTATCGTATAAATCCAAATATTCTAAATTCTTAACTCCAGAAATACACTCAGGCAATGTCTCAAAAAAGTTATTCCCTACGAGGATATTCTTCAATTGAGGCATACGACAAAACACTACCGGAAAATAGATTAAATCATTTTTATCTAAATCAATTGTTTCCAGAGATTTAAAA
>JBFHHS010000256.1:0-3591 GCA_041596895.1 Crocinitomicaceae bacterium
ATTGGTTGAGGAAAAACTCAAACCAAATAAGGCCAATGCGACTAACGTTCGTTTTTTCATCTCAGTTCGTTTAATCCAATCTAAAACTAATTGGTATAATTTGTCTTGTGCGTACTTTTTTACCGTTGCTTTCTCCTGGGATCCAGTTGGGCATACTTTGTACCACGCGCATTGCTTCTTTGTCGAGTGCTTCACTTACCCCACGCATGATTTCAGCGTTGGTAATGCTCCCATCTTTTTCGACGACGAATTGTACAAACACCCTTCCCTGTTCGTTGTTGAGCATAGCACTTTGCGGGTAACGTGTATTCTTTGCGATGAACTCCATCATGGCTGTTGTTCCCCCTGGAAATTCAGGTTCGCTTGGGATGTCCTCTTGGAAGGTATCCATTTGCACCTCTTCAGGTGGCGTTTCTTGACTGAAGGTCATTGAGTTAAAGGCAAGGAATAAAAGTAATGCCACGTATTTCATAATCTTTTCATCTAATTTAATCTTCTTCTTTTATTTCTTTCACTTCGTACCGAGTTACCTCTGCGTCCTTGACGGGTGTCAACAGGAACATTCCTCCAAAATAGAAGCATGTCAAAAATGCGAGGATGTCTCGTGTAGTTGGGTGCATTTTAATTCAGTGTAAAATTGATTGGTAAGCGACAAACGGTCTTTACCTTTCTTTTGCCGAGTTTTGCCGGGGTCCATTTGGGCATGATTTCAATTAATCGTTTTGCTTCTCGATCTAGCGATGTATGGACTCCACGTTCTACTGTAACCCCTTCAATCTTTCCATTTTTCTTGACAACAAACCGAAGATATACCTTTCCATGAATCCCTTTTTCAATGGCATCATTTGGGTATTTAACATTCGCAGAAATGAATTTCTGCATAGCTTCCGTTCCGCCATTAAATTCCGCGTGAACATCAGGGAATTCAACAATTCCGTTTCGTTTTTGTTTTGTTGTTTTCTCCGGTGGAGGTGTTGAAACAATCACTACAGGAGGTGGCGGTGGCGGCGGCGTTTCTTGACTGAATGTCATTGAGTTAAAGGCAAGGAATAAAAGTAGGATGGTTTGTTTCATGAATGGGTTTTATTTTCTACTTCCCAATATACCAACAAAACCGTTTAGTTGCTCAAAAAAAGCATTGAATTTGCGGTAAATCAGGTGCTTTCAAAGCTAAGGAGTTGAAATGTAGAAAGCAATGGGTATTTATACTTAAAAAGTTGCAACAAATACTTGATTATATCTTCAGATTCAGTTCCGTATACTTGTACCAAACCGAATTGATTGAGTCAAATACTTGAAATCGTGTTTAGTCCGAATCATGATGACCTTGAAGGGTTCATTAAACAAAAAATGACATCCGAAGATGCCATTTGATATAAAATATTTAATAAGAACAGTGCTTCTTAAAGCAATTCACATGTTTGATAATCACCATATTTATAACCTTCTTCTGCATCACAGATCGCTTCAGCATTTGATTTCTTAGATGTAAATTCGTACTCTTCTACGATTTCACCTTCTTGATTTACACAATTACAATGGTACGTTTTATTACATGAAGTCATTGCAACGATACCCAAAACGAATACTCCTAATACTTTAATTTTCATACTATTTATTATTTATTATTTATTAACCGATTAATTTTAATTCCTGTGTTTAATCTTCAATACTTTGAAGTTTCCACGATGATTTGCAAAAAAGAAGACTTCATTTTTAAAGGACAGTGGATAATCCAAGTTTAATTGAAAGTTACCCAATACCGATTTCGAATAAATGACTTTGGTATCCGTTTCATTCACATTCTTATCAAAATAAGCCATTTTCAAGTCGTCATTGTTATAATACAAGACTTCTAGACCATCATTCGTTTGATGCGTTACCACTCCCCCGTAATCGTATCCTTTAAATTTGTCCGAACGTTCAATTGTATTGACCCATTCGATATTACCAACGGAGTCGATTTTCATACCAACCAACTCATTGTGGTAGTGATAATGCGTTTCCACAACCGTTTTTGAAATCTCGCTGTAATGTGAAGAAATGACCGCATGATACCTCTCGCCCAGCACAAACGCACTTCCATTCTCTTCAACCTTAGTTTCCAGAATACGATAATTATATTTTAGTTGATCACCCTTTTGGATCATTTTATCTATTTTATCTTTGGCTGCAGGAATCGAGTAACGCACAAGATCTTCGTAAGTAAACTGATAAGTATCCTCCGAGCGTAATTCACCGCTATTCAAATTGTATTTTTGAGTAAACAATCCTCCAAAATTATTCGCACCTTCATCAGCACCATTATTTTTCCCAACAATGATTAGGTCATTATTTTGATCGAAGCCATAATTAACCTGACTGATATCACCAGGGATTTTTTCATTATCCAATTGAACTTCTTGTTTTTCAGAAGTATTTAGGTTGATGAGTTTAAACGATGCTTTCCCTGCTTTATCGTCGTCAATTTCGTCCAATTCTAAGTACGATAAATAACCATCATGAATTTTATAATCGAGCATTTTGAAATCCGGCAAATTCTTATTTACCATTTCTTTTTCCTCATAAACGAGCTCGCATTTTGGATTAAACACAGCCAATTTCACTTCACATTTATTTACGTCTCGTTGTTGAATGTACTGGTATCCAAAAAAGCCTTTGCCATTTTCATCTTCGATAAAGCTCATTCGAAAAAACTCATCTTGTCCTTTAAGGGACTTTTTAAACGATTTCAGGTCAATTTCCTCAATAGAACCAACCTTTTGTGTACGGAGCACTTTCAAGGTTTCCAATCCATATTCTATGACATAAATTTCTTTTCCAGCTTTTTTCTTGATCGGTGCCATAACTTGAACAATTCGGTCATCGAGCATAAAAAACTGTGATTTTGTCGTGTATTTAAACTTAAAATCTTTCGTTTTGTTAGGTAATTCATGTTCTGAAAGAAATTTCATCTTTTCATTCCAGCGATAAACTACATAGCGGAACCCAATAATTTCACCCCCAATCATTAAAGAACCGTGAGTACCAAGAGTATAAAACACTTCACCATCGAATCCTAAAGGGTGCACACTGATCCCTTTTTCACGGGTTTGCGATTTCCCCAATTCAAAACGTGCGCTTTTGAATTTCTTTTTCTGACTAAAACTTGCCGTACTTACGTGTAAAAAGGCGATTAATAAGATAAAATTTAAGAATACTTTCATTGATTTTGAATTACCAAAGTTTTGGATTATTTAGAGGTTGCAAAAGTATGTAATTGAATGCACGAAGACCTTGGTATTTATACGCGAAAAGTTGCAACAAATACTTGATTTTGGTTTAAGTCTTACTTTCTTTTGTCTTGAAATGTGTTTGTTTGAGCCCAAATTCTTTTCGTCTTTTTTCCAGGAGCTGAAAAAAGAAGCAAAAAAGAGCCCTTGCGCTGTAATCTCAGGCTACCTGAATGGTTTTCGTTGATTTGATTTTCGTTTAATCTTACTTTCTTTTGTCTTGAAACAAAAGTAAGTAACAAAGAAAAGTTCAAGGCTGCGTTTTCTATGCTCTAAATCTACGCTTCAATCCACTATCGTTACCCAAACTTGCAAACGC
>JBFHHS010000257.1:0-3591 GCA_041596895.1 Crocinitomicaceae bacterium
ACCAGCACAACAAACATGACCTTGATTAAAGAATATCCCATTCACTATACCTTCAACCGCCTGATCAATTGGCGCATCATCCAAAATAATATTTGCTGATTTACCACCCAATTCCAATGTAACCTTCTTGTCGGTACCAGCGATTGCATTCTGAATGATTTTCCCGACTTGAGTAGACCCAGTAAATGCAATTTTATTCACATCATCGTGATTTACGATTGCAGCTCCAGTATCTCCATAGCCAGTTACAATATTTACAACACCATCTGGAAGCCCCGAATCTTTAATGATTTCTGCAAGCTTCAATGCTGTTAAGGAAGTTGTTTCGGCAGGCTTTAACACAACCGTATTACCAGCAGCCAATGCAGGAGCAATTTTCCATGCAGCCATTAATAACGGAAAATTCCAAGGAGTAATTTGTCCAACAACACCTAATGGCTCCACTTTTCTATTTGGAAATGCGTATTCCAGTTTATCTGCCCAACCTGCATAATAGAAGAAATGGTTACAAGCCAGAGGAATGTCAATATCTCTTGATTCAGTAATTACCTTACCAGAATCCAATGTTTCAATTACCGCCAACTCTCGCGCTCGTTCTTGCATCAATCGTGCGATGCGATATATATACTTCGCTCTTTCCGAAGGAGCCACTTTCGACCACACTTCTGTATAAGCCTTACGAGCTGCTTTTACCGCTTTATCAACATCAACATCATTTCCATATGCGATTTGAGCAATATTGTCTTCCGTTGCGGGATTCGTTGTATCGAAATACTTACCAGATGAAGGTTTAACAAATTTCCCTCCTATAAATAAATCGTATTTATCTTTTATATTCACATGAGAAGTTCCTTCCAATGCAGGAGCGTAGTCCCACGAGAAAGTCTCATTTTTTTTATTCACTTTCTTTGCCATGACTAATCGATTGAAAAGTAATTAGATGATTGATAGATTCCAGTTTCAGACTTCATAATTTGCATAAGTACATCATTAGCTAAACTACTAGCTCCAAAACGGAACCATTCGTTATTTAACCACTCAGTTCCTAAAACCTCTTTAACCATTACTAGGTTATGAAGTGCTAATTTTGAATTTGAAATTCCGCCCGCCGGTTTCATCCCGATTTTGATCCCCGTAGTATCCATGAAGTCACGAATAGCTTCCAACATCACATAAGTTACTTGCATTGTAGCTGCTGGTTGAATTTTCCCTGTAGAAGTTTTTATAAAATCAGCACCTGCATACATCGCAATATCACTAGCGCGGCGCACATTATCTAAGGTTACTAATTCTCCTGTTTCTAAAATTACTTTAAGCCTGGCTTTACCACAAGCTTCTTTGATTGCAGCAATTTCATCAAACACATAACTATACTCTCCAGCCAAGAATTTACCCCTTGAAATAACCATATCTATTTCATCTGCACCTTCAGACACAGCAAATTTGGTGTCCATTAACTTCACTTCTAATGGAGCTTGACCACTAGGAAACGCCGTTGACACCGACGCAACCTTTACCCCAGAACCAGCAACCGCTTTTGCCGCTACACCTACCATTGATGGATAGACACATACAGCTGCAACTGTTGGGAGTCCTGGAAGAACATCGTGTACATGCTGTGCTTTATAACACATTTGTTTGACTTTCCCTGGAGTATCCTTACCTTCTAAAGTTGTTAAATCAATCATGTTCAATGCCATTTTAAGACCTTGAATTTTTGTTTCAGATTTAATACTTCGTTTTTGAAATTTTGCTACACGTTCTTCTACTCCAACCTTGTCAATGCATGGCGATTTAGAAAAATCGGGGATTACGATATTGGTCGTACCGTTTTTCATATTTATTGGTTGTTATTTAATTAAGCACAAGCTTTTTTTAGGTATTTACACCTTCCTTTGTTTTAAACTACACAAATATAGTAACATAAGTTCAGACGAAAAAAAAGCCCCTAACGGGGCTTTTTCTCATTTATGTTTGATTAAAGTTGTCCATCAGAGTGATATACACCCTTTTTGAATACCTTTACTTTTAGGAGAATTCCATCTGAATCATACTCGTAAACTTTCCCATCCCAAAGTCTACCGTTTCTAAAGTCACCATCTTGCCAAATTTCATCGTTTACATTGTAAACTTTGTTATATCCGTTTGCCTCGAATTTTGCTCCTTTCGTTCTTGGATTAACAACTCTTGGTGCAGATTCTTTAGAAACACTTGGGTCCACAATATTAACTGTAGGGCTGACCATTTCTTTTACTTCACTTTTCTCTACTGAACCATCAGCAGCATAATAAATTATTTCCTTAATATCTCCGTTCTCGTAATAGCGCGTTGCCTTTCCAGTAGGCACTCCATTTTGAGCTTCATAAACAAATTCTAATTGACCATTAGGGTAAGAATATTTTACTTGACCCTGTTCTTTACCTGACTCATCATAATTTGCTTCGTACTCAACGACACCATTCTCATGAAATCTCTTTAAAGAATCTTTGTATTTATTCCTGTCAAACGTCCCTATTTCTTTGATCTTCCCGTTTGGGTAAATCTTCGTGTACTGACCGCTAGGACGATTATTGTGATATTCACCTTTTAACTTTGGAGTTACCCCATCATTGTGGTATTTAATCCAAATACCATCTTTACGATCGTCTTTGTATTCTCCCTCTTCGATTTTACCTTCTGATGGGTATCCTGAGGTTGGTCTGTCTTTACCATAGTAAACCCACAAACCTTGCTTTCTCCCGTCGTTGTCTTTTTTATTGATTTCACCACCCTGATCGCTTGATGCAAAGACCAGAGGAGTAGCTAATAATCCAATAAACGACAAAAATAATATTGCTCTAAATATCATCTACAGTTAGTTTATATTTGTTTTCGAGAGTTTACAGTTCTAAACGAAAATAGAAATACAAGACAGGTAAACAAAATTTATTCACATATTTTCGTCGAAAGAGTTATTTTCTTCGACAAAAAAAAAGTTCAGAACAGTTATAACCAATTTAGTATCATCTATTAAGCGTTTGATATCAATGACACGTCAACATTTTCAAGCATCGTTTTCACTAGCATTTCAAGATTAAACTCTTCTTGCCATCCCCAATCAGCTCTAGCAACACTATCATCTATTGACCCTGGCCATGTATCAGCAATTGCTTGTCTAAAATCTGGAGCGTACGAAATACTAAATGATGGTATATGTTTTTGAATTTCAGCAGCAATTTCCTTTGGGGTAAAGCTACACCCAGAAAGATTGTAAGAAGATCTTGTTTTAATGTTTTCTTTTGGCGCTTCCATCAACTCAATTGTTGCACGAATCGCATCTTTCATATACATCATTGGTAAAGCTGTATCTTCCGTTAAAAAACATGAAAATTCATTCCCAAGCTTAGCCTGATAAAAGATATCTACAGCATAATCAGTAGTTCCTCCTCCTGGTAAACTTGTATAAGAAATCAACCCAGGATAACGGATACTTCTCACATCTACCCCATATTTATTGTGATAATACTCGCACCATCTTTCTCCAGCTTGTTTCGAAATTCCATAAACAGTTGAAGGTTCCATTATGGTTAACTGTGGTGTGTTTTCTTGAGG
>JBFHHS010000258.1:0-3580 GCA_041596895.1 Crocinitomicaceae bacterium
ATCAATTTCATCTTCCATGGATTCGATTTCCACACGAAATTTATTCCATTTGTCCTTCCTGTATTGGTCAATACACGTATTTACTATTATCCTTCTTACCCACCCTTTAAATGAGCCGCTAGGTTTGTATTTGTGTATGTTTTGGAATACTTTTAAAAAACCTTCTTGAAGTAAATCGCTAGCTCCATCATAGTCTGATGAGTACATTAAACATACTTTAAACATTTCATTAGAGAATAATTCATAAAGCTTCTTTTGCGAGCTAGGTTTACCAAGCACACATCCTCGAATCATGAAACGTTCTTCAAGCCTGTTCATTACTCAAATTTTGTTGAAATTGAGTTCGATAGTTGAGATGTTAATGCGAGATAAATAGATTGATTGTTCAATTCGTCAACTTGTACTGTATTGGAACCATTGATACTTGTAACACTAGCGGCATTCCAGAGTCCATTGTTGATGTCAGAAAATAACAACTCTGAATCTAATGTTACATTGAGCGATCGCGGATTGTCTTTTTCTAGCAATATTGTGCTTTGATTGTCTGAATCTAAAACTTGTTGGACTATGTATTGGTCGATGTTTAATTTAATTTTCACTTGATTGACTGCACTTGAGCTAAGGTGGTATTCGCCCGAAATGAAAAGCGAGCAGTTGTTCTCAGGTAAAATTTGATATTGAACATTTAATTCTTCGTATGTTCCTTGTGGGAACATTAGTTCAGTTATGGTACTTGTGTTAATAAAGGAAACATCAAGACTCAAAAATTTATCAATGTTCACATCTTCTGCTTGAAGTCTTTTCCCTGAAAAGTTTAATGAATTAATGGACAAGATTAAAGTGTCAAAAATAAAAGGGTTGTTAGCCAGAATTACCTGACTTTCGGAAATGTCACTTTTTAAAGTAACCGCAGTGGTTTCTGTCCATTTCTTTTTATTGCAACTAGTTAAAGATAGTAAGGCAATTGACAGAAGAATCAATATTAAACCTAAGTATGTTGACTTTAAATGTTTCATTTTAATCTTGTGACTTACACATGTTGAACGTAAAAATAGGTTAAAATGGTTGCCTGTTTATTTATTTTTTTCGCAGGCAACCTTTAAAATTTAAATTACCGTTCTATGAATACACTATTGTACAATTGACGTTATGAAAAACAATGTTCGAGAATTTGTGAAAGTCGCTTTTGTGTTTTTTACTATTTATATTTCTTCACAGTCTATTTTTGCTCAATGCTCAGGCCCCACAATTACAAATGGTAATTGTTTAACTGGACAAAGTTTGTCTGGTGGTACTTCTGGTGCATTTATTAGCGGTGGTTGTAATGGAGGAAATCACCCATGGCAAACTTTTCAATTTACAGCCCCTCCCGGTTGTGTTCAGTTTGATATTTCAAATATTGCAGGTAATGGAACGGATGAGTCTTGGCAATGGAGAATCATTAATTCTGGATGTTCAGCAGTTTTAGGTGGTGGTTGTGTTAATGGTGTTTCTGATGGGAACACATTCTCAATTAGCGCTGATGACCAAGTCAACCCTGGAGCAGGGAATTATTTATTGACTGCAGGCCAAAGTTATTTTATTCAAATTATGGGGGATAATTCTTCAACATTCGACATTTGTATGTCTAATACTGAAGCTCCGAATAATGAATGTTCTGGAGCCTCAGGTTTAGGGTCAGGTACAACAACGTTCTATAACGGTGGTTCTGGATGTGCGTATTCAGGTACTTATAATGATGCAAGTACGTCAGATATGTTGGCACCTTCAGAATATTGTGCAGGTTCGCTTGAGAATACGCAATGGGTACAGTTTTCACCTCTTCCTGGTACAAGCTCCTTTCAAGTGATTGGGTCGAATGTTTCTTGTACAGGTGGGGCTTGCGCTTATCAATTTGGTATATTTTCTGGAACTTGTGGTGCGTTAACTTCCGAGGGGTGTGTTTCTAATGGAGATCCGTGTGTTGGTGGTCCAGATCCTAACACGACAATAAACGAGAATCCTTCTGATGGTTTTTCTATAGCATGGAGCGGTGTTGGAACGACAGGATATACTGCTACAGTTACACTTTCTGGAGGCGGGTTTTATACTGGTACGGAAGTCTTTTATCTAGTTATGGATGGTAATGCAGGAGCGTCTTGTACGTATGATATGACTGGTATTAATATTCAAGAGCTTCCAATTGAATTGATCTCTTTTACCGGAAAAAAATTAAATAATGCTAATTTTTTAAAGTGGGAAGTTGCCAGTCAATTAAACAACGATTTCTTCACAGTTGAGCGTAGTTTAAATGGCTACGATTGGGTTACTGTGGAAACAATACCTGGAGCAGGAACAACTACTCAACAAGAAAAATATGGTGTAGTTGACTCAAGATATGATAATTTAATAAATTATTACAGATTAAAACAAACTGATTTTAATGGGGAATTCGAGTATTCAAAAATCATATCTATAGATAACCGTTCCGGAGATACTGTGCTTGTAAATATCTATAATCTCATGGGGCAAGAGGTAAAGTCAAGTTATAACGGTTTAAAAGTATTTGTTTATTCTGATGGTAGTACAATAAAAAAGTACTAAAGTCAAAAAAAGTATTGCCACGGTATAATTGTAGGAGGTTAAGTGGTAATTAATGGTTAGGTAGTTAGCTAAAAAGGCTTCATTTATGTGAAGCCTTTTTTTATCTTCGTTCAAGTGAATAGTGAAGAAGAAATACAGTTACAATTCAATGGTTTTTTGAATACGCCCCAGTTATGGTGCGATTCTCGTGTATACGGTATAGGTCAAATTAATTTAACATTACCCGAACATAAAATAGATATTGAGATTCCTGAAATTCGACTAGGTAAACGTGTAGAACAGTTTTATTCAAGTTGCTTAGAGGCTTTACCTACGGTTGATATACTGAAACAAAATTTTCAAGTTAAAAAAGGTTTGATAACAATAGGTGAAATTGACTATTTAACGATTTTTAATGGGGTTCCGACACAGATTGAACTAGTTTATAAGTTCTACTTATTTCATCCTTCTGAGGGAAAGAATGAATTAGATCATTGGATAGGTCCGAATCGAAAAGATTGTTTGCGTTTTAAACTCGATAAATTACTTGATAAGCAATTGCCAATGCTTTTTAATGAATCAAATAAATCAGTTTTAAATGATTTAAATCTTCAGACTGAAGAAATTCTACAATTCGTTGATTTTCGCGCGCAACTATTTATACCAATAGATGACGGTGTAAGCTTTACTGACCTTAATAAAGCGTGTGTAGTTGGATTCTATTATCGCCTAAATGAACTTCCAAGTGAAGGAGAATATTTTCTTCCAAGTAAAAATAATTGGTTAGTTCAACCGCATAATCAAGTTGCCTGGATGAATTATACAGAGGGAATAACGGAGATAAATTCCTTTTTATCAGTAAATAAATCACCGTTATGCTGGATTAAATCCAGCACTGGTGAAATCGAAAAATGTTTTATTGTTTGGTGGTAGTTATTGTTTTACAAAACGATGTGCCTGTGATTTTGTTTTAATTGTATAGATTCCCGTCGTAATTTGTGATAGATCTATAGTAATG
>JBFHHS010000259.1:0-3563 GCA_041596895.1 Crocinitomicaceae bacterium
TATTTAAAATCAAAACGACGGTTAATATTACCAATGAAAGAATCAATTGATGGAACAATTTCTCACTTTTTTTCAGTTGTACCTTTTGCGATTCCAGTGTGGCATTTTCCGCAGAGAGCTCCGAAATTTCCAATTTATGCTCTTTGCTCTTATACTGCGCCATTAAAGAGGCATTCAAGATTTTCTGTTCCTTTTCATCCAGGGTATCCAGTTCGGCATAAACCGTAGTTAGGTACAGGTACGCCTTTTTATAATCACCACGCTTGGACTCAAATTCACTTCGATTGATCAAGCTTTTTCGCACCACTTCGCGCTGTTGGTACTTCTTTCCTAATTGTTCTGCCAAATTCGAGTAATAAACAAATTTGGTTTCATTCCCTCCTATTAAATAGATATCCGCATAATTAAGATAAGTAGATGCAAGTGATGCATAATCTTCCGTCTCTAATTTCAATTTTTCTGACTTCTTCAAATAAGTCAAGGCCTGTTCCAAATCACCTTTATCCGTATAAACAAGACCAATATTGTTGTACGTATAACTCAACTGTTTGTTGTTATCCGTCTTTTTTCTCAGTTCAATCGTTAACAAATAATGTTTCAAAGCATTATCCAAATCTCCTTGCAAACGTTGTACATTTCCCAAATTGTTATAAACGTTAGCCAGGCCGAATTCATCACCATCTATTTCATAGATTTCTTTCGCTCGAGTGTAATATTCAATCGCATCTTTATAATTCCCTTGATTCTTTAAAACGATTCCAATATTCACTGAAGCTGCAGCTAATTCCTTAGGCAACCCATTTAAACGTGCAAGCTCGTGAGCATCATAATACATGGGCAAAGCATGAGCATAATTCCCGATATTCTTATGAATTTTCCCTTGTCGACTCAGCGATTCGATCTGCCCCTCAACATCATTTATTTCCTCGTAAATCTCGAATGCTTTTTTAAATGAAATGAGTGCATCCTCATATAAAAGAAAATAATTCGCATACTTTCCTCGAGTTATATAAGCATCTGCCGCTTTCTTTTTATGACTATTTCTTTCCCACAGAGCGATTTTCTTATTCATGTAAACGAGCGTTGAGTCTCCTTGCTTAGCCTTGAAGTACACGCGACCAAATGAAGAATACAACTTCGATTCCATTTCAAGCGAATATCCCTTCGCTAATCTCAACCCTTGATTTAAATACCCGAGCGCCTCACTCTTCTTTTGATCACATTCGCCCAACTGTCCATAAAGTTCAATCTTTTGCAATTTCGAATCAGCCTTTTGCAACAAGGCTTTTAAACTGTCAATTTTGGCAGTTTGCGCCAATGACAAGCTTGTCAAAAGAACACTTAAAAATATGGTTAGAACTCTAAAAATCATTGAATTGCAAAGGTACCATTTTTTAGCTAAATAAGGAAAGATTAACCACGCAACAAAGGATGTTCATTCACTTGATTACTAATTTGTTAATTGAGCCTTTATTCCTTGAAACAACGATCTATTTTTACGATTTTTACAAAAAAGTAATTATGAAACTCATTCTCTCTGCAATCATACTGTTGTTTGCATTTTACATCAACGCGCAAGAGACAAGCACTCTAAGTGGGTATGTGAATGATGGTAGAACGGGCGAAACGGTCATTGGTGCCAAAGTTTACATACCAGAAATTCGTAAAGGAACCATCACAAACAATTACGGATTCTATTCACTAACCGTTCCAAAAGGCACGTATCTTGTGGAATTCAGAGTTGGGGGAATGGAAACGGAAACCAAAACCATCGACCTTTCTGAAGATGTTCGTTTAGATAAAGAAGTTGGCTCAAACCTTCAAGACATTGAAGAAGTTGTAGTTAGTGCCACTGCAGAAGATAATGTGAAAAGCACCAAAATTGGTCAACTTGAATTGGACATTGACGAAATTAAAACGCTTCCTGCATTCATGGGAGAGGTGGACATCATCAAAACCATTCAACTACTCCCTGGAGTTTCATCCGCTGCTGAAGGTGGACAAGGTTTCTATGTTCGTGGTGGTGGTCCGGATCAAAATTTAGTTTTATTGGACGAAGCGGTAGTGTACAATGCTGCGCACTTATTCGGTTTCTTCTCTGTATTCAATGCAGATGCCGTCAAAGGTGTTAACCTCATCAAAGGAGGAATGCCCGCCAATTTCGGAGGAAGAATGTCGTCTGTGCTCGAGGTGAATATGAACGAAGGAAACAAAAAGAAGTTTGGTGTAAAAGGCGGAATTGGAGCCATATCTTCGCGCCTTACCATTCAAGGTCCTTTGAAAAAAGACAAAGGTTCTTTCATAGTTTCGGGACGTAGAACTTATTTGGATGTGATTATGAAAGCAGCCATCCCAAAATCATCGCCTTTTGCAGGTTCCAGCTACTACTTCTACGATTTCAACCTAAAAATGAACTATGAACTAACGAAAAAGGATAAAATCTTTTTAAGTGGTTACTACGGAAAAGACGAGTTCAGCTTCGGTAATTTAGACGATAATTTCCAAGTCGACATGCCATGGGGAAATGCAATTGCTGCCCTACGTTGGAATCATATTTTCTCAAGTAAACTCTTCATGAACGTGACCGGTACATTTACCGACTACAACTTCAGCTTCGGTTCTTCACAAGATGAATTTCGATTCTCATTGAGTTCAGGTATTCGCGATTACGGAGCAAAAATGGACTTTACCTACTTCCCGAATTCGAGGCACAAAGTGAAATTTGGATTGGATTACATTTATCACACGTTTACCCCTGTAAGTGTATCAGCTGAGAACGACGATACTGTTTTCGATACTGGAATCGCACAAAAATTATACAGTCACGAATCTGCCGCATACCTCTTAGACGAATTTGATATCAATGAAAGTTTACGAATTAACGCAGGATTGAGATACAGCTCCTTTCAGCACGTCGGACCTTTCACACGCTATGTCAATGGCGATATCAGCACACCAGATTCTACCATCGAATACGGTAAGCGAGAAATCATTCAATTTTACCACGGATTAGAACCGCGTGTCTCCTTGCGTTGGTTATTGCCAGATCGAAGTTCAATCAAAGCAGGTTATTCATACAATTACCAATATGTGCATTTAACATCGTTGAGTGCCGTTTCATTGCCCACCGACATTTGGTACCCAACAACAGACAAAGCGAAACCTCAAAAAGGATGGCAAGCATCGATTGGATACTTCCGAAACTTTCTACAGAATAAAATTGAAACCTCTGTGGAAGTATACTACAAAGCCATGGACAACCTCATCGAATATCGTGAAGGTGCTCTCCCAAGCGATAACATTCAAGACAATACGGATAATTTACTTGTATTTGGAAATGGGTGGAGTTATGGTGCCGAGTTCTTCATTAAAAAACGCGTAGGGAAATTTACCGGATGGGTTGGCTATACGTGGAGCAAAACAGAACGCCAGTTTGAAGACCTCAATGACGGTGCACCTTTTGCCGCAAAATACGACCGCCGACACGATTTATCACTCGTTGCTAGTTATAAAATAAATAAGCGCTGGGTCATCAGTAGTGCTTTCATTTATGCTACAGGAAA
>JBFHHS010000260.1:0-3550 GCA_041596895.1 Crocinitomicaceae bacterium
GATTATCCTGACATCAAGTTCCACAAAACTTCTGAATTTAAGCTTGAAGCCTAATCAGTTATATTTAACGGGATTTCTTTCAAATAACGAAGAGAGCCATTCTCTTTATCTATTTGTGAATATGCATGATCTAATCCATTCGTCAAACAAAGAAAATCTACATCCAAATGGAAATTGTATTGTGCAATTTGAAATAAAGTCTTTTCATCCAAATTAATTTTTGGAGCCTTGCATTCAACAATTAATACCGGGTCTTGCCTTTTATTGAAAACGACAATATCTGCTCGTTTTAATCGCCCATTATAATCTAAAGGATACTCAGAAGCAATTAGTCCAATTGGAACGTTTCGCTCATTTATTAAAAAGTGAATAAAATGCTGTCGCACCCATTCTTCAGGTGTACAAACAAGGTCTTTTTTACGGATAATGCACCAAACATGTACAACTCCTTTAATCTTCTTTAAACGAAGGTCTGCCTTAGGTAGATTTAACGGTTCAATCACTTATTTCATTCCCATTAAAAGTAGTTCAATGTCTTTGTATCTTAAATCAAATACTTTCCCAAGCACTTCACTTGTGAGCACTCCTTTATAAATATACACACCACTTCGAAAACCTGGATCTCGTGCAATTAAATCCTTGCAACCTCCTTTATCTCCCATATCTACTAGAATAGGCGAGAAAATATTCGAAAGTGCGAATGATGCCGTTCGCGAAACGCGGGAAGCTATGTTTGGAACACAATAATGAATCACTTCATGTTCTTCAAAAGTAGGATTGTCGTGTGAAGTGACACGTGAAGTTTCAAAACACCCACCTTGGTCAATACTCACATCAACTACTACAGAACCTGGCTTCATATTCTGAATCATATTTTCAGTTACAACACAAGGAGTTCTTCCTAATGGCGCCCTTAATGCACCTATAACCACATCAGCCCTCATCAATGATTTCGCCAACACTTTTGGTTGAATTACTGAAGTAAAAACACGTACTCCTAAGTCGTTTTGAAGGCGTCTTAATTTTGATAGAGAATTATCAAACACTTTAACTGAAGCACCTAACCCAATGGCCGCTTTTGTTGCATATTCACCCACTGTACCGGCACCGATTACCACAACCTCCGTTGGTTGAACACCAGCAATACCACCAAGCATAATGCCTTTCCCTTTACTAAAAGATGAAAGTAATTCTCCTGCAACTAAAATTGCCGTTGTACCTGCAATCTCTCCCATTGTTCTAACAACAGGAAAAACTCCACTGTCATCTCGAATATAATCCCATGCAATGGCCGTGATCTTTTTCTCCATTAATTTCTGGAGAATAACTTTAGGCTGAATGGAAATTTGTAATGCAGAAATTAAAGTTTGATTACCAGGCATCAAATCCACCTCTGCTTCTGATGGAGGTGCAACCTTGAAAATCAGGTCACAAGAAAAAATCTCTTTTTTATCGTAGCAAATTTCAGCACCTGCTTCACTGTAATCATTATCAGAAAAATTGGAAGCTTCACCACTTTTGGTTTCAATTTTAACCCTATGTCCATTTGCAACTAAAACAGAAACTGTTTCCGGAACTAGGGCAACACGACGTTCTTGAAAAGATGATTCTTTTGGTATACCAATAAACAAACTACCCTTTTTACGTGCAACTTCAAGCATTTCTTCTTTTGGAAGCAAACTCCCTTGCTGCATAAGGTGTTTTAACATTTCTGGGTCCGTAATCATATATCAACAGTTAACGTTCGTGAATCATCTTCATTTACACGAATATACGACCAAATCACGTTATCCGGTAATAGATTTTGAATTTTTTCTGGCCATTCGATAAAAGATATGTCATCCGAATACAACATTTCTTCAATTCCAATGTCGAGCGCTTCGGTTTCATCTTCTATACGATATAAATCAAAATGATTTATACGACCAAACATCTGACTATCATACACATTAACCAGCGAATAAGTTGGTGAACCTTCTACATCTTCAATACCCATAGCATGCAATACCGCTGTGATAAAGGTTGTTTTTCCCGCTCCCATATCTGCACGAAATGCAAATATTTTTCTATGTCCAACTGCATCAATAAATTCCATTGCCGCTCTAGGCAAATCTTCTATTGAGTCAATATTAATTTCCATTTATTTTGGTTCTAATTCAACATATGGAATCAGTAATTCTTCCAATGAAATACCGCCGTGTTGAAAAGTATTATTATAATAATTTACAAAGTGATTATAATTATTTGGATAAACAAAATAATCCTGTTCTCTTGTAAAAACAAATTCAGAAGAAAGTCCCGTTTTAGGTAAGTAAGCGTCTTCGGGATTCCTTACTTGAAATACCTGTTTCTCTTTATATGAAAGGTTTCTACCTGTTTTATATCTTAAATTCGTGTTTGTACTTCGCTCTCCTACAATTTTCACAGGATTCGTCACACGCACCGTCCCATGGTCTGTTGTAACAATTAGTTTACGACCAGATTCAGCACATTTCTTAACAATATCATGTAAAGGTGAATGCTCAAACCACGATAAGGTTAACGATCTATAAGCCTGTTCATCATCTGCCAACTCACGGATTACTTCCATCTCAGTTCTAGCATGAGAAAGCATATCGACAAAATTATAAACGATAGCATTTAGGTCATTATCTAGCAATTGATTAAAATTATCAACCAGCTTTTTTCCAGCATTTAAGTTTGTAATCTTATTATAGGACCACTTAACGTTTCTACCTAAGCGCTTTAAATTAGCTTCAAGAAATTCAGCTTCATGCATGTTTTTCCCACCTTCATCCTCTTCGCCTTTCCAAAGATTTGGATACTTCTTTGCGATTTCTGAAGGCATTAACCCTGCAAAAAAGGCGTTTCTTGCATATTGTGTTGCAGTAGGTAAAATAGAATAAATCACCTCCTCTTCTTTAATATTGTAATACTTCTTAAAAATCGGACTCAGCACCTTCCACTGATCAAAACGCAGGTTATCAATTACCAAAACAAACACGCTCCCCTCATCCAATTTTGGGTTGATCTTATTCTTAAACAAAGTATGAACCATTTGAGGTCCTTCCTCCACCCCATTCAACCAATCCAAGTAATTATCCTCTATAAATCGACTAAACTGAGTATTAGCTTCTTTTTTCTGCATGTTAAGAATTTCTTGCATTCCATTGTCTTCAATTTCAGCAAGTTTTAATTCCCAATAAACAAGACTTTTATAAACTTCAGACCATTCTTCTAAGTCCAATCGACTATTCAATTGCATTCCCAATTCACGAAATTCCTGTTGATAGCTTGAATTTGTCTTTTGAGAGACAAGCTTACTTGAATCAAGGTTCTTTTTAATCGAAAGTAAAATTTGATTGGGATTAACGGGTTTTATCAAGTAATCAGCAATATTGCTTCCAATTGCCTCTTCCATGATGTATTCTTCTTCACTCTTTGTAATCATCACAACAGGCACAGGCTGCTTGGTCTTCTTGATACGCGTTAATGCCTCTAATCCAGAAATCCCTGGCATATTCTCATCTAAGAAAATAATATCAAAATC
>JBFHHS010000261.1:0-3547 GCA_041596895.1 Crocinitomicaceae bacterium
AATTAAATTGTTGTCTTCATACTCCGATTGCAATTGATTTGTTGTATAATGAAAAGTTGATTGGGGACTCAAATGAAAGCCCAACTCTGGCAAGGCAGTATTCATGCGTGGAATTGCATTGTAGATACTCAACGATTTTCGGTGAATGTAATAGGTACGCCCTTCAAAAATAAAAGCGTTACTTGTGTGTTGCCCGTTAAGTCCATCCAAAAGACTTAATTTTCGTTCAATGATACCATTCGATTGGAGGTAGGTGACGGATCCTTTTGAAAAGAGTTGTAATCGGTTCTGAATAATCTGAAACCCATTCAAATCGTTGGTTTTATGATGATAAATGTTGGTTATTTGACTGAAATCAATAGAGCAACGATAAACTTCTTGGTTGTCATAAATGAAGTAAATGGATCCATTGTGCCAGTTTAAATGACTTATGGTGCGCTCATGATTCAATGCTGGAAGTAAAACGCGCTCTATCTTTTTCTTCTGAAAATGATACTTGAATAAACCATTTTTTGTTGAAATGAAACAAATGTCCATTTCAGGTAGGGGCAACAGCGAAATCGTCCAACCCAGCGTGTCCAATTGCACATTTTCATCAGTTTGTTTGAGAATTATTCCTTTCCGTGTTCCTAGAATTAACGTCTTATTACAAAGTGCCATTTGTTTGATGGATGATACTGGAAGTTTCCTTTTGATTGTGAATGTTGCCAAGTCAAGTGTAAAAAGAGCATCGCAATAGAAGTAAAGTTGACTTTTATCCGAGGAAAATTGCATCGACAAAACTTCGCTTCTTAATCCTAGCTGCAAAATTTTAATTTCTTGCGTGATTAGGTCATAGCGTAATATTTTTCCTGCATTCGTTCCCAAGTATAAGAAACGTTCCCCATCAAACTCTGATCGGATGATGTTGTCGTGTTCTAAGTAATCTTCAAAATCAGTTTTGAATGTCTGTAGGTCCGGAATAATAATCAAACCTTCAGTCATGCTTGTACCAATGTAATTGCCTTCTTGGTCTTTACCGAAATGTGTCAGTTGAACGTCAGAAAGCAACTTTCGCGTGCTAACACCGGACTGGTTATAGAACTCAACACCGTTCATACCGCAAATCACAAACTCACCATCGATTAAAGTGCAATAATTAATTTTTTCAGGATAATCGAAATGTATGATCTGATCAAATTTTTCTCGCATGAAATTCGAAATAGTTATTGCAAAACGCTGCTGCTCAAAAAAGAGGAATGCATCATGATCATCATAGACATATCTACAAGGAATGTCCTTCTTTATAGGGAAAGAAGACGTGGAGATGTCAAGCGTTTCGAGGTTTTGAGTTTGAATTTCACCTTTTGAATTACTAAACAAAATAAACGGAGATCCTTGATGTTCAAAGACCGAATGAACTAAAGAGTACGTACCGATTCGTTTTATTTCAAGGCTTTTCTGATTGACTTCGTATACACGTTGATCCGTTCGAATGTAAAAATGTGTTCCGATTTTCACTAAATACGTGATGGTGCGTATAGAATCGCTAATTGGATGCCTAATGAGTGAGTCATTCTCTGCATAATAAATGTCGCCATGAAATGAATTACACCAAAGCCTTCCCAAAGGATCGTTCATGGAAGAGGACATCGCTTTTCCTCGACCATGCGTGGGGTAGGGTGTGAAATTTAATCCGTCAAATCGTAAAAAACCACCATTTCCCGAAACATACATGGCACCATTTGGAGCCTGATTCCAGTTGTAGCATACTGAGCTTTGCAACGCACTATTGTCTTCTTTGAATGTGATGTATTGAATGTCTGACAGTTGACTGAATCCATCAAAAAAAAGTAAGAGTATAGATATGACCGCGATTAAAGGTTTCATAAATACAAAGAAAAAGATTTTAATCGAATGGATTTTATCTATTGTGTAACGTTCAGAAAGAAATCGAGTCGTTCAGAAAGAGTTTTTGATTTAAACCTTGTTGTCTTCCGAACTTTGCAAGTAAATAAACAAATTTTATGAAATCTATTACAACAATTTTGGTCCTCCTTGCTTTATTTAATCTGTCGAATTCATTTGGACAATTAAATGGAGCGCTAAAGAATAAAGTGAAGAATAAAGTCAACTCTTCAATTCAAAATAGCGGAAATAAAAGTGACGATTCTTCAAATTCAACGCAAACATCGAATGGAAGTACTTCGGAATCTAAAGAGTCTAAACCGAAATCTTCGGGTGGATTTTTATCCTCAGTTACAGAAACTCAAGATGGAATGCCACGAGTATCTGAAGAGGAATTAAATCAAAACCCATACAGTGATGAAGATCGATTATTTGTCACCGATCAAGGTCAAATGATAATCAAAGGGAATTACAGGAAAGAAGCAGTAGACCCAATTGATTTTTCAGGCTTTTATTATTTAAACACGTATGGATTAGTATTACCAGCGAACCACTTTAGTAGCGATACAACAAAAGCCTATGGTGGATTTACAGTTGAGTATTCTCCTGAAAATTACAATATGAATATTTATTGGGAAGAACAAAAAGTAAACAATGCGGTGATTCTTGAACAATATCAAAAATCTGCCGATAAAGGAAATCTCATGTTTCAAATGGGAATGCTGGGTGGTCCAGAGAGTTTCTTTAATGCGAATTGTTTATTGTTAGAACCTGGTGTGTTTTTGATTGGAGCCAATGTCTATCATAAAAACGATGAAGAAGGGCATTATTGGATGAATAATATTGAGCCAAAAGGATTCATTATTGCAGCTAAAGACACTACTAAATTTAAAGATTATCAATCTAATGTTCAACACACTTCGAAAGTGGTCTTCGAAAAATTTGACGCTTTAAGGAGAGTGTGGAAACAAGGAGAAATTGAAGATGCCCGTCCTTTACCATCTGAAGGTATGCAGAATTCAAAACTGAAAGGCGAGGCTTTGGCGTTGATTAAAAAAACAGCCAATGCGTATGGTTGGAAAGAAACGGTTGAATACGCCTACATCACTTCTACAGAATGGGATACGCGCGTGAGTGCTTTAACAGGGAAGTTACTAACCCGTTCTCTTAAATGCATAGTGGTGATGAAAACACCTGACGGTAATTACAAGCGAGAAGGGTTTTATATCGGCCAAAAGCACAATGGAAGTGCATGGGGGAATACGTATATGCTTTACAACGACCAGTTGATCTACTACGTAAACCCTAAAGATGCTTTTAAATATAAATAATTCAAAAAAAAGAATAAACGAATAAAATAACAGAAAATGAAAAAATTGTACACAACATTTTTAACTGCTGTTTTAGGTATGACAGCTAGTGCACAAACTATAATCTATGTAAACGATGACGCTACTGGAAATGATGATGGAAGTTCTTGGGCAGATGCATATACTGATTTAAATGATGCATTAACAGCCGCTTCCAATGGAGAAGAAATATGGATTGCAGAAGGTTTTTATACACGAACATCATCTAATGAATCTTTTTACGTAGAGGATGACGAGTTATTGTATGGTGGTTTTGAGGGCACTGAAACAGATAAAGATCAAAGAGATAT
>JBFHHS010000262.1:0-3533 GCA_041596895.1 Crocinitomicaceae bacterium
ACCAATCAAGGATATTGAAGAAGACGTGATGAATGTTATCCTCAATGGAAATGAGGGTGTTGAACGTTCTCGAAAGCATAATGATGTTGTTTTTGAAGGCGTAATAAACTTTATTTCGCGCCATTCTGAAGAGAGCTCGGCTCCTATTCAACGTTGGGCTCAAAGTTTTATGAATAAGAAAGTGTGTTCAACTTGTAATGGTACACGAATCAAGAAGGAAGCACATTATTTTAAAATTGGAGGAAAGCATATTGGTGATTTAGCCCAAATGGATATCGCTGATTTAGCGGTGTGGTTTGATGATATTGAAAAGCACTTGGAGGGAGTTAATGCAACAATCGCCGTTGAAATCCTCAAAGAAATTCGCGCTAGACTTGGGTTTATCGTTGAGGTTGGGTTGACATACCTTTCGTTGCATCGTTCTGCAAAAACGCTTTCTGGTGGGGAAGCTCAACGGATTCGTTTGGCAACACAAATTGGAAGTGAATTGATGAATGTACTTTATATTTTAGATGAACCTTCTATTGGTTTACATCAAAGAGATAATACAAGATTGATTACTTCTTTAAAGCGCTTACGAGATACAGGAAACTCTGTTATTGTTGTTGAACACGATAAAGAAATGATCGAAGCGGCTGATTTTGTTGTGGATTTAGGTCCTGGAGCTGGTGTCCATGGTGGTGATATTGTGAATGCTGCACCAATTGCAGAGTTGCACAACAAGGATTCATTAACGAATCAATATTTGACGGGAGTAAGAAAGGTTGAAGTCCCAAAATCACGTCGTAAAGGAAACGGAAAGAAATTGGTTTTGAAAGGAGCCACAGGGCGAAATTTACAGTCTGTAAACTTGACAATTCCTCTTGGTACAATGACATGTATCACCGGAGTGTCTGGTAGTGGGAAATCATCCTTAATTAATCAAACTTTGTATCCAATTCTATTGGCGGAAATTTATAACGGTGTTAAGAAGCCGTTGCCTTATAAATCCATTACGGGTATCAATCATTTGGATAAGGTTATCGAGATTGATCAGAGTCCTATTGGTAGAACACCGCGTTCAAATCCTGCTACATATACGAAATTGTTTGATGAAATCAGATCCTTGTTCGCAAACTTACCAGAAGCGCAAATACGAGGGTATAAACCTGGGAGATTTTCGTTTAATGTTGTTGGTGGACGCTGTGAAACTTGTAAAGGTGGAGGAATGAAGGTTGTGGAGATGAATTTCCTGCCTGATGTGCTTGTAGAGTGTGAAACGTGTAACGGAAAACGATATAATCGCGAAACGAATGAGGTGCGTTACAAAGGAAAATCAATCAGTGATGTTCTAGAAATGACTATTGCCGACGCGGCCGTCTTTTTTGAGAATATACCAAAGATGCACCGGATATTGAAAACACTTGTTTCCGTTGGGTTAGGGTATATTAAATTGGGGCAACCTTCCACAACGCTTTCTGGTGGTGAAGCGCAACGAATTAAATTGTCGGCGGAACTTTCTAAACGTGGAACGGGTAATACGATGTATATTCTTGATGAACCTTCAACAGGCTTACATTTTGAGGATATTAAAATGCTTATGATTGTATTGCAGAAGCTTGTTGATGAAGGAAATACGGTGTTGGTAATAGAGCACAATCTGGATATTATAAAGGTTGCAGATCACATTGTTGATATCGGCCCTGAAGGAGGAAAAGAGGGAGGTAATATTGTTTGCAGTGGAACGCCTGAAGCAATTGTAAAGAAGTTCAAGAAAGAATCTCACACAGCAAAGTATTTGGAAGCAGAATTATAGGCTTAGCATTAAACTGTCGATTTGCTCAAAACTCATTTCTCCTAGCATTTTTCCATCTGGTGAGATGAGGAATTTGCTCGGAATGGAGGTTACACCATACTTTCTTGCTGTCTCTGATAGTAAAACAAGATTTGACTGTTCTACGATTTGATGTTTCCATTCAAAACCATCTTTTTTCGCAACAACAATCCCTGCATTCGCATCTTTTTCTAATGCAACTGTTACGATGTATAATTCATTGGAATAACGTTCGTGTAGGTCGACTAAATTTGGGTTGGCTGCGCGACAAGGGGGACACCAAGATCCCCAAAAATCAAGTAACACATATTTACCACGTAAACTCGATAGTTTAAATTGAGTTCCATCTATCAGGGTTGCTTCAAAGTCAGGAGCGAGATCTCCAGAGCTCGTGGCAGAAAACTTTACATAGGTAAAGAATGCACCATATAGAAAAATTAGAATTAGTGGAATGTAGAGTAAGGCTTTTCTCATAAAAAAAAGAAGGCAGACAGTTGCCTACCTTCCACTTTAAGTTGATTAAACTATTTAACTATAAAACGTTTGAAGGAAAAAGTTTCATTCGATTTTACTTGAACAAAATATACTCCAGAATTAATTGTATCTAAATTGATTGTCAAATGGTCTTCTGATGATTTTGTAGTAAAAATAAGCTGTCCGACTTGATTGAAAATTTCAATTTCTTTTTGGTCTCCAGACATGTTTGCGAAAGCAATGTTGAAAGTTCCATTGTTTGGGTTTGGTGAAATGTTAAATGCGTTCAATTCATTTTCATTGATAGAATTTTCTGCATTTACTGCTAAGAAACTCGCCATTCCAATAACATTTGTGTCCGCACTAACAGTATATGTGCCATTTGGAGGTGTGATATATGTCCAGTTTGGAATGGTCTCAGCTTCTACAGTATATGTCCCTGGATCTAAATCCATGAAGAAATAGTATCCGGAATGATCTGTGGTCGTTGTCCCAACCAATGCATTATTATCATCATACAAAGACATTGTTCTTCCGGCTATTCCAGGTTCAGAATCTTGCAACGTTCCATCTTGATTTGTGTCTTCATGGGCAAAACCAGCAATAGAACACGTTCGGATACATTCGTTATCTGAGAGTAATGCAGCGCTGTATATTTTAGCGTCTAAATTGACCCCCATTACCACGAGCTTATTACGGTGAGATAATCTCAAGGTATAAATTCCTGTGGCCAAAGGCATTGTGATGTTCGCTTGTGCCGGTGAGTTTTGAAAGTTCGATGTTGAATAAACATAGGGTTGCGCAACGAGTGGTGTTACATTTCCAAACTCATCAACCATTTCTAGTTCCGCCCAGTTGTCTGCATTTAATGACAGGTCAAATGTAACATCCATGGTAGGTTGATTTGGATCGGTAATACAGATACAAAATTCGCGTTCAAAAACATACGGCGTAGTCGTTAGATTCCAGTTGTCTGTTAATGCTTGATTTGTTGGGTAGGCATTTAAGTATCTCGACTGCGCTCCTGCATAAAACCATGAAGTTGTAAGAGGAATTACAATTGCTGGCCCACCAATATTCGAAGTCCATCCAACGGGGTCAGCTGGTGCTTGAACTAGTCTCCACATCGGGTCTAAATCGTAATCACCAAGTAAACTAGAGCTCACAGGGTTATATCCGGTGCTTAAAATAAGTTGATTGGATTGCCCAGTACATTGAACTTGGGCGTTTGATAAATTGGACAACA
>JBFHHS010000263.1:0-3519 GCA_041596895.1 Crocinitomicaceae bacterium
TATCAAGTTACAATCATTTTAATAATCAAAATATGATAAATGTCAGTTGATTAAAAGATGAATCTGAAAATGGTTAATTCCAGGTTTTTAACTCAACGTTTTCTGCACTAACCTCAAGGTAGGTACAGTAGTTAATCCATTCTCCAAGGTTGATGTATTTTGATTTTTCGTTTAAATCAATTTCTAAAGGCAAATGACGGTGCCCAAAAATGAAATAATCCGTATGTTTTTTTTGTAATTCTTCCTTACAAAACTGAACCAACCATTCGTTCTCTTCACCAAGAAACTTCTCGTCGTCGTTTCCTGTTTTTGCCCTACTTGTTTTACTTGATTTATCTGCAAGCCAAATTCCAAAGTTTGGATGTAGCCTTGCAAAACACCATTGACAAAATTTATTTGCAAATACCTTTTTCAGAAACTTATAGCCTTTATCTCCAGGCCCTAATCCGTCTCCATGGCCAATAAAATACGATTTACCGAAAAATACTCTTTCAATCGGCTCTCGATACAATTGAACTCCCAATTCAGTTGGTAAATAGTCAAAAATCCACATATCGTGATTTCCCGTAAATACATGAACTGGAATACCTTTGTCTGTTAGTTCTGCAATTTTACCTTGGAGCCGCACAAAACCACGAGGAATTGCACGTTTATACTCAAACCAAAAATCAAAAATATCTCCTACCAGGAAAATCTCAGAAGCACTAGGTTCGATGTGATTCAACCAATCAACAATCTTCTTTTCACGAATAAGACTCGCTTCATAATTCGGCGCTCCTAGATGAAAATCAGAAGCAAAGTAGATTTTTTTATCGATGGAATCTGTCATTATTATTTTCCGAAGATGCGTGCTAACTCATTTGTTAGTTCCATTCCTCTCAATTTTGTTTTAATGATAGTTCCGTCACGATCAATAAGAACTGTAAAAGGAATTCCTGAAACACCATACACTTTTGGAGCTGCAGATGCCCAGCCATTTAAATCACTTACATGATTTGGCCAAGATAGATTATCCTTTTCAATGGCTTGTAACCATTTAGTTCCATCCTTATCCAATGAAACACTCATTACCGTAAATCCATCATCTTTATACTTCTCGTATAACTTTACTACAGTTGGGTTTTCTCTACGACAAGGTCCACACCATGATGCCCAGAAATCTAATAAAACCACTTGACCTCGCAAGTCAGAAAGTTTCATTTTTGTTTCACGATCTGTTCTTAATTCTTCGAAATCAGGAGCAATTTTCCCTGGTGCTAATTTATCATTTGCATATCGTTGCGCTTTCACAACCTCAAAATTCTTTTGCAAACTTTGAATACTTGGAGAATCTCCAAAGCTAGCACCCAATTGTTTAACAACCGATTCGTATGTAGAAAAATCTTTGTCCATATCTATTGAACCTAATGCGGCATACAGTGCTGCTGAATTAGGGTTCTTCGCAATAAAAGCTTGATTAAGCCCTTGGAACTTTTGATATTCTTGTCCCATCATACGGTTTACTTCCTGTGTTTTTGACGGGTCAGCTTTGATAACAGCCAATGCTGAATCGCTTTTTGCATTCCATTCGTTCAATTGAAGCACATATCTATACATGTCATTTGATTCTGGAGAATTAACTATGTTCACAAACTGCGTTAATTTTTGACCATCACCATAGACTTTAATTTCGGCCTTATCACGGAGAATTAAATTGATATGATTACCATCAACTCTTAATACATAATAATCAGGATTATCTAATTGACCTGATATTTCAAAATTACCATCCTTGTCCATTTTTGCTCCGAGGTGGTTTACGTAATGTGTTCCGAAATACTGAGCAATATATACCGAATCAGTACTGGTATTGAAAATCATTCCAGACACTTTAACGTCAATTTGAGCAATACTAGAAAAAGTAATTATTGTAAAGAAAATTAATGATATCGATTTCATAATGTTTTATTTTGAGAAAAGCTCTTTCAATTTTTGTTCCAATTTCTCGCCTCTTAAACCAGAAGCAATAATCTTTCCTTCAGGATCGACTAAAACGGTGTGAGGAATTGAATTAAAGTTGTACAATGAAACCAATGGAGTGTCCCACATTTTGAGGTCGCTACCGTGATTTGGCCAGATTAAACCATCTTTCGCAATTGCCGCTTTCCATGCGTCACCATCTTTATCCAATGAAACGGAGAAAATTGTAAATCCTTTGTCTTTATACTCGTTGTATAGTCGAACCATATTTGGACTCTCTCGACGACAAGGTCCGCACCATGATGCCCAAAAGTCAATCATTACATATTGTCCTTTTAGTTGGGATAATCGAATGTCAGAACCATCTGGTTTTTTTAATACAATTTCGGGAGCAACACGCTGACCAGAACTGTTTGCTTTATAATCGTTGTAAGCGATTTCAATTTGACCAACTTGACCAGTTAGTGTTGCAGCAATAGGCGAGTCCTTATATGTATCACTGTATGCATTTGAAACTTTTTTTAACACATCAAGATTTTTCACATCCCATGTTTCAAACCCCATCGTTGGTGTTGCACTCGAAGAAAGAATGATATTGAAAGCATTTGATGGGTCTTTATCCATTGAAGCAATAGCGAAATCATCGACAATTTTCTTCATTTCTAAAAACTGCTCAGTCAATACTTCATCACTCACAGTTCCTGTTCGTTGAAGATCAACTAATTTTTGCTGGTCATTATGAAATTTAGAGAAAAGCACCATGTACTCAGTCATGACAGGAGCCCAATCTGTTCCTGTTATTTTTGGGGTAACAGCATAATCTGTAAAATTTGAAGTAATATTGACTTTATCGTTTGGTACTAACGTTAGAGGGATAATTTTATCCGTTGCTTCGCCCATTCGTAATTGATACATCCCAAATCCAGGAATATTCCCTTTCATCGAAAATTTTCCTGAAGCATCCGACTTAGCTTGAGCAACAGAAATATTACCTTGTTGACTCATTGCTTCTAGATAGAATGTTGTGTTATCGGCACCTTCAATGGTTCCTGATACGATAAAGTTATTCTCAACTCCGTTTTCGTCAATTCCTAATTCATCTACATCTTCTCCACATGAAGCTAGGAAGAAAAGGATTAAACTTAATCCTGTGATATACTTAATCATAATTTATCTAGTGTTTGTCTCATCAATATATTTGCAGCCTTTGGATCTGCTTTCCCTTTTGATGCTTTCATTAATTGTCCCATAAAGAAACCTGTCAACTGCTTTTCACCGTTTTTATAACGTTCAGCTTCTGCACTGTGTTGCTTTATGACATCCTCAATAATTGTTAAAAGAGCATCTTCATTTGAGTCTTGGATAAGATTCATTTCTTCTGCAATACTCAAAGGTGCTTTTTCAGGCGACTCTAGCAATGCAGGAAATATTTTTTGTGAAGCTACTGTAGAAGAGATTTTGCCCTCGTCAATAATTGAAATTAAATCGGCAATCGCTTTTGCCGAGATTGGGAATTCGTTCATTCCAATTCCGTTGTGATTCAAGTATGATTTGATATCA
>JBFHHS010000264.1:0-3505 GCA_041596895.1 Crocinitomicaceae bacterium
AAATTCTTTACTGCGTGAAAAGAAAAAGATGAGATATCAGCGAGTGCACCGGATTGTTTTCCGTCATACTTCGCCCCAAAACTATGGGCAGAATCGCTTATTAGTAAAATACGACCAAGTTTCTCTTGAAAATCAGATCCTGCATTAAACATCGACTTAATCTGTGGCTCGTTAATTAAAGACATCAACTCATTATAATCAGCTGGTAAACCTCCGATATCCACAGCCATAATAGCCTTAGTTTTTGGAGTAATCGCCGCTCTAACCTTATCAACATTCAAATTGAAGTCTTCTTCATTCAAATCAACCATTACAGGAGTTGCCCCAGCATGAACAATCACATTCGCACTGGCACAGTATGTATACGCCGGAATGATTACCTCATCACCTTCTTTAATGCCCCAATAAGACAATAACACTTGAACACCCATCGTCCATGAGTTAACCGCTACAGTAGTTTTACACCCTGTGTAAGCCGTAATATTCTTTTCAAATTGCTTCGTTCTTGGTCCGGTAGTGATCCATCCAGACTTCAATGCAGCAGTTACTTCAGCTATTACTTTATCATCAATACGAGGTGGCGAAAATGGTATCATATTCAAAATATATTAAATCTATCGAGACAATCGCTTTTGACTATCTGCAGGTTTCTTGTTTAAAATTATAAATTCTATCATTCCTTTCAGGTAACCTAAGCCATAACTTACATGAAGAATTGGAAAGGTAATTAAGGTTTGGAACAATTTATTCGTCGATGGGCTCGCTTTAAGGCTAAACGCAACATCTAACAATAGATAAGCAATCAAGGGAATTGCACTCAGTAAAAACAGAGTTTGACCTAAAAACAGTGTTGGAATTAACAAGATGAGATACACAACAAACGCTGGTGGCACCAACTGACGCATTGTTGTCACTGCTTTATGTTTTTTGTTCACATACACCTTCCAATAGCCGTATTGAAAAAACTGGCGCCAAAGTCCTTTGAAATTCCCGCGCACGTAGTATTTCAATGAGATATCATTATCGTAATAAATCTTCCCTCCTTCTGATGTTACTCTGTAATTGAAGTCGTCGTCTTGGTTGCGAATAAGTTCTTCGTCAAAGAAACCGATTTTCTCAAACACCCAATAAGGATACATCGGACTAGTCACAGTATCCGTGAACCCTGACTTTTCTAATGTTCTAAAATTCCCTAGTCCCATACCGAACGTAGTTCCCATTGCTTTGGAAATCACTTCGCCAACATCATTGATGTATTTATTGTCAATTCTACCCCCAACGCACCAGGTTGATGCATCTTCACTTAGCTTATTGAAACAATTAAGCAGATAGTTTGGGCTTAAAATATGTCGTGCTCCCACAATTTGAACAAAATCCGTTTTCCCTCCGGCATAAATCCCAAGGTTAAAGGCATAAGGCGTCAATTGTTTAACATTATCAACAATCTCCAAAGTAGGATAACTAGCAATTAGACTGTTTACTTTATCTCTTGTACCATCGTCACTCATTCCATCAACGACAAAAACTTGTATTTCTGTATTGCTTGGAAGTTCACAATTATATATCGCGTGAATGCATTCCTCGATATAGAGGACTTCATTTCGACACGGGATAACAACTGTAATTTTCATGAATTAGGCCATTATTTTTAGTTCTGCAAAGTTACGATTTGAATGCGCTTAATAATCAATTATTTGCTTTTCGTTTAGATTGTAATAATACATAAGTGATTAAACACATCCAGAAAACGTAAAATACAATTCCACTTTGTCTTTGCAACATCGATTCAAAGAGAGAGTTAAACGCCAAATTGATTCCAATAAAAGTAATCAACACATTTTTAAACTTAAAGCCAATAAAAAGCACGTAGGTTATTATTCCAATGAAGATCAACAAACCAATCCATCCAATTTCGACTGCCGTTTGTAAAAACTGATTGTGTGGGTTGTAATCATGACTTGCTACATCAACCTGACCATATGTTAAAAGGCGATTGTCCAATCTTTCGTCTACATTACCTGTCCCTACCCCCATTGGATGCTCCGAAAATTCAAGTGCGGCAACCGTCCACATAATCAATCTTGTTTCATCTCCCTGAACATACGTTTGATCAACCTCTATAAATGCGATTGGATCCTTGACGTATTCAACCACAAACTTTTTAGAAGTTTCAAATTGTGTTTTCAACCCTGGAGCTTTCGAGATAATTAAAAACAATATTACAGGACTAATAACAAGAACAGCCAAAAATGGAATTTTTCCGAAACGACGAAGAATCCATTTTAAAACCATCACAGCAATGTAAAGAAACAACACTAAAACCCCAGCCATTGAAATGGATAAGATTTGAGCGATAATCATGACAACCAATAAGACTGAGTAAATCCACTTTTTTGTCCCAAACCAACCTTGCTCCTTCGCGTATTGAATCAATAACATTCCAACAAAAGCAAACACAGCAAAATAAGTTGGATGATGAATATAGGAGAACCTTCCGCTAAGGAAAGCCGAATAACTGTTCGTTTCAAGGAAGTAAAATGTAGAATTAATGCATCCCAAAATCATTAGGACAATCACTCCTGCAAACAAACCAATACTAGGTAATTTCAATGAAACCTCTTCCTTCATCTTAAATGAAAACAATAGTGGGAATACCACTAAAGCCAGTTTATACTCCAAGTATTTTTGTGCAATGTCCGGATGATCTGTAAAAAAGACACCGATGAGATAAGCGACGTAGAGTAGAAAAAACAGAACATTTAATGGATTAATCCCGAATTCTAATTTTCGTTTAACAATGCCATAAACTGTTACTCCAAGATGAAGTATAATTCCAATAGTGACAAGTTTCGGAACAACCAACATCAAAAATGCCATTAAAGCCAAACTGACTTCATACATTTTTTTATATCCGATTGCTCTTACCATCTTCTCGTTTATTGAAGTAATTTGTTGTAGAAAGTTATTAATGCAGCTTCTTGTGTTTTCCAAGAGTACTTTTTGTGCACCGCTTCATACCCTGCCTTTCCCATTTGTTCTGATTCACTTTTATGATCTAAGAGATAATCAATTTGTTTTGCTAACTCCGGAACGTTTAATGGATCTACCATGATACCACAATTGTTCTCTAATACCAACGGTTTCCACATTTCAAAATCACTTGCAATCACAGGCAAGCTGGCCGACATGTATTCGAACAGTTTAATAGGTAAGGACTCTTTATAGCTTTTCGTTGGATGTAATGTCACAATTCCAACATTTGATTTCAGTAGAATTTCTGCTATTTCAGTTTTACTTACATATCCGTAGAAATTCACTTTTTTCCATCCTGACAATCCCTTTACTTCATTTTCAAATGCTTCACTAGAAAAGTTTCCTGCCAAATTTAAAACCGCATCACAATGTTCTAAGGCTTGTACAAGCTCTTTAATCCCTCTAGTTGGGAAAAGTCCCCCGATATAGCAAATAGCCCGCTCTTCTTTCTTTGGAAGTGTTTTGTATTTGC
>JBFHHS010000265.1:0-3499 GCA_041596895.1 Crocinitomicaceae bacterium
ACTCTCAATTTGAAACAGCATATATCAGCGGTAGTCGTAATCAGATGCTCATCAAAAAAAGCACGAATTGGGATAACGCCTCAGTAGAACTTCTTCTTTCAGGAATACAAGAACAAATTACCTTTAACTCTGGCAACTTTAATGCTGGCCAACTTTCAGGTAGATTTTACAAAAAAAGCCTTTACTTGAGTGATGGAACGTCCTATGAATCAAACAAATCTTCTATTGAACTGATCTATGATAAGAAAGCAAGTGCATCGCAAATTGAGTTTGGAGAAAACAATCAAATTGAAACAGTAACCGATTTGTACTTCCTACCAGGAAACAAAACAAACTACATCACTCATAACCAAGGAATTGGTCAAGGAAATCAAGTGAAGGATCAAGTTCTTTTTTCTCATGTCATTTCAAGCAAGGCAAAGAATTATCATTTTTTGGAGCGCGATTACTACGCATCACAAGATTCTATTTTTGCAAACAGTCCAATGTTTAATTGGATGCAAAGTGGATTTGTTGAGGTAAGTTTAAATGGTAAAACAGCATTGATTTCAGATTATTTAGATGGTCAAGACCCAATTTTAATATTGAACGACTTAAATCAATCACTCGACACCAATCGTTTTTCAAATCGATTAACGAGTCGTTTTCCGCAAGAAGGGAAATCCTATTTCATCAAGTACCTCGATGATTTAGTTGTGCTATCAGAAGATGAGAACACGTGTAATGCGCTAATTGCTGATTTTAAACTCGGAAATACGGTTTCGCTCAATAAAAATGCACAAGATCAAATATTCTCCAATTTACCGAAAGCAGTATCAGAACGATATATTGGTCAAGATTCTCAATACTCCAAAGCAGTTTACCAAGGTCGAATTTTAGAAACACAATTAGGAACCAAAATTGCCGTGGTAAAGAACAATAACAAAGAAACCATTTCTTACAATTGTGAATTTGACATCATTGACTTCACGACATACAACAAGGGAGAATCTGTTGTTGCTTTAGGAAAAAACGGAGAAATTAAATCGTTTAAATCTGGCAAAGAAGTTTGGAAAACACAATTAGATGAAAAAGCCATTGGGGCAATTCAGACGATTGATTTACACGACAATAAAAAATTCTACACCCTTGTAAACACAGCAACAAAGATTTATTTATTCGATGAAACGGGAAAAAATGCTTCGGGCTTTCCAATCAATATCGATTCAGAATTGACGAATGAAGTAAAATTCTATCGCTGGAAAGGAAACAGTTACTTTATAGCAGCAAATGCCGAAAAAGAAATAATGCATTTCGATAGTAAAGGGCGCGAGTTGAGCATCTTCAAAACCGACATAATAGTTTCAAGAAAAATTGATGTTTGGGCAAGTAATCGAATTTTATTCGCTGGACTTGCGAATGACAACAATTTTAGAATGATTAATTTGGACAAATACAAGAAGCACCGTGAATTTGGGCTACCGAGCAATTGTATTGCTACCAAGATACCCAATGAATTAATTCAGTTCGGATTTGATGGATCTACATTATTTAAAATAGACCAGCAAGGAACACGTCACAACTTTTCAAAATTCAATCAAGGGAAGCTCAAAAATGTCTTTTCGAATAGTAAAAACCCAATTGTCGTTGTTCAAGATGGAAACGAAATCATTTTGTTAAACACCAACGGAGTTCCATTTGCATCCTTCAAGGTCCCATTCAATGAAATAGACAATATTTTTGTGACCAAATCAGAACCAAATAAGACTATTGTTGGAATAATAGATGGATTGGAGAATAATGTTTATTTTTATACAACTGAAGGGAAACGAATCATTCAAAAGCCATTGGAGGGTCAAACAAAAGTGACACTCTCTGCTTTGGACAATGAATACATAATTACTACGGTTATGGATCAGTTCATCGTTCAGTATTTTGAAAACTAAAACTACTAATATGAAACTAAAAAAGCGCTTGATGGCTCTTGCCATTTTGGGTACTTCCTTTGCGGGAATGTCTCAAAGTTATCTCGGTGTTCACAGCAGTAACTACGCTGGAGTAATGGGGACTGATTTAAATCCTGCAAGCTTTGTGGACGGTCGATTTAAAGTCGATATCAATCTCGGAAGCTTTAACTTCAATGCTTACACAAATGCAGGCTCGTTTGATACGAAGGACATGCCAAAATGGTGGACAAAATCCTTTAAATCGGATATCAATGCCCAAGGGAATGTTGAAAATATTCCAGGAGGATCTAACCCATACAACGATTGGAGTTTAGTTCCTCAATACACAGATGACATAAACGGTAATGATTCATTGACTGGTTACGCAAGTGACATAGATGGACTAGGATATATTATACGAAACTACAGTCAGAGTTCAGATAAGACCGTTGGATTCTATAACAACATGCAAGTCGATGTCTTAAACTTTATGTTTCACATCAACCCAAAAATTGCAGTTGGTTTTGCTGGAAAATTTAGATCGGTAACAAACATAGATGATGTAGACCCGAAACTAGCTGTATTGGCTGAAAATGATTTAGATGTTCCATCGTTATGGAATCAAACGTTCAATGAAGAATTATTGAATGTGAATCATATGTCGTGGATGGAATACGGCGTGATTTATTCGCAAGTATTGAAAGATGACGGAGAGCACTTCATGAAAATGGGAGGTAAAGCGAAATGGTTAGCTGGATACACTTCGGCATACGTTCATACAAACAATTTCAAGTACCAACTTCAAAACTCAGATACTTCTTTGAACTTGTCCGGTGATTTTGCTTACGGTCACTCTACAGGTCTTTTAAATGGAGATCCAATTGAAGGAAGCATCCCAAAATCAGCTTCAAAATTTGGATTAGGTTTAGATCTTGGTTTCGTTTACGAATGGCGTCCTGATTGGAAAGAATACAAGTACGACATGGATGGAGAAACGAACATCTGGAGAAGAGATCAAGATAAATACAAAATTAGAGTTGGAGCTTCATTACTTGATTTAGGAGGAATGAAATTCGAAAAAGGAAGTATTGCAAGTGATTTCAGTGTAAACTCATCGAGTGCATTTGACTTACATGTATTTGACGACGCTGATAGTATTGCTGGATTTGACTACTTAGTAGATTCATTAGTTGCCAACGATCCAGCTTGGACAAGTTCTGGTGATGATGGAACGTACTTCATGAGCACACCTACCGCAATTAGCTTACAATTTGATTACCACATTTGGAAATGGTTTTATGTAAATGCAACGGGGATTATCAGTGTTCAGAACAGAAAAAATCCACACAGAGTTCGTGTAGCCAATCAAGTATCGGTAACACCAAGTTTTGACTATGCATGGGCTGGAGTAGGTATTCCAATGTCATATAATAAATACTCTGGATTTAAAGCAGGTTTAGGGGCTCGTTTAGGACCATTAACTATTGGTGTAACAGATTTCAAAACATTATTTGCGACTGGAAAAGTAAATGGTGCTGAAGTATATGCTGGATTAAGATTGCCTATTTTATACT
>JBFHHS010000266.1:0-3484 GCA_041596895.1 Crocinitomicaceae bacterium
GGAGTAGATTATCATTTACGTAGGTTGACTAAAGGTGTAGAAGGAATCGACTCGACATTCATTACACGTGCTGCCAAAGGAAAATATCACCTATACACCCATTGGAAAGATAAAGAAACCATTGCGAAATTATTGACACGCAAATGGGATAAGATTGTATTGCAAGAATACAGTTCAGGACCAACCAAGGAAAAATCGGCCTTCTACAAATTCGGAAAACGATGGAAGCAGCGCATCTTAAAACTCAATCCCAAGACAAAAATATTGCTTTACGCCACTTGGGGATATAAGCAAGCCGATAAAATGGTTGACACCTTAGATTATGAATACACCAACCTACAAAAAGAATTGGGTGCAGATAAAGTACCGGTTGGATTGATGTGGAAAAGCTTGAAAGACAAGGTTAACTTATACGATGCTGATAATGCGCATCCCAACAGAAAAGGCACCTTTATTACGGCTTGTTTATTTTATGAATACCTGTTTAATAAAGACGTGACAAAAACACCACATTTGGATGATCGTTTATCCATAAAAGAGCAAAATCAGCTCAAACTTTGGGCCCATGAGTTTCATTTAAAGATGATGAAGGAGAATACTTAACCGTTTTTCCAAGGAAAATTCCATTATTTCGATTAATTCTTATGGAAAAGCAAGTTAATAATGGTACTTTTGTGGCGATTTAAATTACACTAAGAAAACAAAACTAATGAGTATAGATCTAACAAACCCATGGCATAAAGTAAGCGTTGGTGATAATGCACCAAACCTTGTGAACGGAATCATTGAAATTCCTAAAAACACACGTGCTAAATACGAGTTGGATAAAGAGTCTGGATTATTAATGATGGATAGAGTACTTTTCTCTTCTATGTATTACCCAGCAAACTACGGATTCATTCCTCAAACTTACTGTGACGATCAAGATCCTTTGGACATTTTAGTATTGTCTCAAATTACAATTGTACCAATGTGTTTGGTAGAAGCAAGAGTAATTGGAGTAATGAGAATGATTGATGGTGGTGAAATGGACGACAAAATCATTGCGGTTGCTGCTAATGATATGAGTGTAAATCACATTCACGATATTTCTGAGTTACCAGAGCACTTCTTGAAAGAAATGAAAAACTTCTTTGAGGATTATAAAAAATTAGAGAACAAAACAGTTGACGTTGAAGATTTTCAAAATGCTGAAGTTGCGCGTAAAATCGTAATGAAAAGTATTGAAGACTACAAAGAGTACGTTAAATCGCACTAGTCAACATACAGGATAATCAAAAGGGCAATTGCATTCGTAATTGCCCTTTTTCTTTATAGATAAAATTGGTATCATTGTTCCGATGAGTTTTAAACTTCTATCTTCTCCCTTGCAAGGTTTTACGGATTTCAGATTCAGAAACGCGTTCCATACTTATTTTGGAGGCATAGACACGTTTTACGCGCCCTACATTCGATTGAATGGTAAGTTTGTGATCAAGCCGGCTTATGAAAAAGACATCGCCTTAAAGCACAATACACAACTGGAGGTGATTCCCCAAATTATGACCAATGATGCGGATGAGTTCTTGTTTGTAGTGAAACACATTCAGGATTTAGGATACAAGGAATTGAATTGGAATTTAGGATGTCCATATCCAATGGTCGTTAACAGATCGATGGGTTCTGGTTTGATACAAGATGGTCCGCGTATAGAAGAGATTCTCAAGCGGGTGCACAATGAAACGGATGTTGTTGTTTCGATGAAGATGCGGATGGGATATCATCACAACGAAGAAATATTGGATGTCCTTCCGATGCTTGAACAATTCCCGTTGAAAAACATTGCCATTCACGCGCGTATAGGAAAACAACTCTACAAAGGAGGCGTTGATTTGGATGCCTTTCAACGATGTATTGAAAACACCTCGCATAAGTTATACTACAATGGCGATATCACGACTGTAGAAACGTTTAGAGAAATGCGAGAACGCTTTCCTACGATTGATCATTGGATGATTGGTCGTGGTATTATTGCAGATCCTTTTCTACCTCAAATGATTAAAGCAGATACCACCGATTACCCGGAAGATAAACTGGAGGTTTTCTCTAAATTTCACGATACGCTTTTTGCTGAGTTTGAACAATCTCTGTCCGGAGCAAATCATGTGATAATGAAAATGCATTCCTATTGGGAATATTTCATCACCATCTTTCCAGAGAAAGCCAAAGGATTGAAAAAAATAAAGAAGGCTAAAAGCATCGAAGCTTATGAAGAAGCCGTTCGTTTTATCTTAACCGAATCGGACTATTGACCAAGAACTTCTGCGTCTACAAAGAATTTTGAGTACACATTAATGCTGTGATCTTGTGCTAATGCCTCACTCGTTACTGCATTTACTCTTAGCGTATACTTGTCTTTTTTGATGTATTCTTTAATATCGTCAGGCGAAGTAAACAAAGTTAAAATGGCACCTGCATTATCCGGCACATCATCTTGCCACGCAATGCGCTTTTCGTCTAACCCGTCTGCGTTGATGTAAATTCCAATTGATTCTAAAAATGAAAAATCTTCGTTTGAAGGCGAAGTCAATGTCAAATCCAATTTTGTCAATACAATCTCTTCGATTAAATCTTTGTTTGTATTGTTAGATTCGAACGTTGCTTCCGAATTTGTTTCAATGTCTGGCGTTAAAATATTGAATGGCAAACTGATTCCTGTTGAAGCTGGAATAACCACTTCTTCGTTATACTCGATATAGAACTGTGTTAACTCATCAATTTTTTTGCAACCCGTTAAGAGTACAAGCGCAACCACCATTGAAGTAAAAAGAAATTTCATATTTATTATTTGTTTTAAAATGCAAACCTACAGGAATACTGACGTAAAATCAATTTGAACCGTTGGTTTTTCTTGAATAAAAATAATTATGCTCATAATTGAATTTAAAAGCAGTAGCTTTGCGCCATATTTTTAGAAAAGGAGTGCAATGAAAAGAATCAACGAATACAAAAAGTTATTTAGTGTTGAGAATGAAATTGATTTAAAAGAAATCAAATCTACATACCGCAAATTGGTAAAGCAATGGCATCCAGACAAGTTTCAAGAAGGTGATCCTAAGGCTGCAGAAGCGGAAATTATGGGACAAACGATTGTTGATGGTTACCACTTTTTAGTAAGCATTGCTCCTGAAACGAAAGCAGCAAACTTAGAGGAGTACACGAAAACGATTAATGAATCTGGAATTGATGATTTCAAACACAAAGGACTTTTATTGGAGGTTACTTTCTTGGATGGATCAACGTATGAGTATTTCGGAGTAAATCGTGGGTTGTTTCAAAAATTGATTAATTCAGACAAGCAATTGCGCTTTGCTAAACGAAACATCTTCAATTCGTTTACTTACAGAAAGTCGAAAAAGGCACATGCTACAGCGTAGTGTAACGATATATCAAAAAAAAGGTCCTCCAATGAGGGCCTTTTTTTATCTAATTACTTTTATTTCTA
>JBFHHS010000267.1:0-3477 GCA_041596895.1 Crocinitomicaceae bacterium
ATTGAAGGTAAAATCCATGTCATGAAATTCATTAACATCGGATCAATTTGTTCCGTGCCTAAACTTCTAAATAAGAAATTGGCGCCGTCATGTGAGAAGTTGATTAGTTTGGTGAATGCTTTAGAAAGCCAATCAAAAATGGTTGACACGAAAGGTACTTTAAGTATGATGATGGCTAAAGCGACTTGAAGAATAGTTCCTCGTACAACCAATCCCCAATTGATGTCTTTTCGACTCTTACTGAAAAAGTATCCCATAAAGAATAACATACCTAGACCAAAAACACCACGTAGAATTGACATGAAAGTGATACCTGTTCCTTCAGAGCTAATCTTATCGTGATACGCAAAACGTTTTCCTGATTTTGAAAAAACTACTTTGTTGTCAGAAGAATATAGAATTGGATAACTAGTGGTTATTTGTGATGTATCCCCATTAGAAATCAGAGTCAATGTTTTGTTTTTAACATTCCATTTACCCTTTAATTGTTGTGTGAGAAGTGTGTCGTTATTAACGAACGACCCATTTTTGTTTAGTTTTAAAGTGTATGATTTTCTATGATATTCCGTATCTTCAAACTTAACTGAAGCTTGAGATGAAAATGTAATAATTAGGAATAAGAGAAGTAAATTAAGCGTTACGCCTTTGAATTTCATCTCTAATTTTTGAAGCAAGTTCATAGTCTTCGTCATCAATAGCTTGATTAAGTTGATTTTCCAATTCTTCAATTGAAACAGTTTCAAGAGTTTCTTTAGGTTCTTCTGTAGCTTCCGCCATTAGGTCTTCTTCCTCAAGAGCTTCTTGGTCTAGTAAGATTCCTGCACTTGATAAGATACTCTCATAAGTATATACGGGACAGTTAAAACGAACCCCAATCGCTATGGCATCGGATGTTCTAGCGTCAATTTCCACCATGTTACCGTTTTGTTCGCATACCAATTTGGAGTAAAAGATCCCCTCAGTTAATTTGTAAATAAGCACTTCCCGAACGTTAATTTCAAACGTGGAAGCGAAGCTTTTAAATAAGTCATGCGTTAATGGTCGCGTTGGAACCATTTTTTCTAGTTCAATGGCAATAGCTTGTGCTTCAAACCCACCAATGATGATTGGGAGTCTTCTATTTCCATCAACTTCAGATAAAACTAAAGCATAGGCACCTGACTGAGTCTGGCTGTATGATAATCCTACGATTTCAAGTTTTATTTTGTCCATAACATAAACTACTTATCGAGTGGTATCAAATAATTAGGGAAGCAAAGTATTCGCTTCCCTAAAAATTGATTGTATCGTAAAAATAATATTTCTATCTAATCTATTAGTTCGAAGCTTTGAATTTCTTCACTGCTTCTGTTAGTCTCGGTAATACTTCAAAAGCATCACCTAAGATTCCGTAATCTGCAGCTTTAAAGAATGGTGCTTCAGGATCTGTGTTGATAACAACAATCACTTTAGAACCATTTACACCAGCCAAATGCTGAATCGCTCCTGAAATACCGGCTGCGATATACAAGTTAGGGCGAATAGCAACACCTGTTTGCCCAACATGTTCATGGTGAGGTCTCCAACCGATATCAGCCACAGGTCTAGAACAAGCAGTTGCAGCTCCCAATTCAGTCGCTAATTCTTCAACCATCCCCCAGTTTTCAGGACCTTTCAATCCTCTACCTGCAGAAACAACTAATTCAGCTTCTGGCAATGGAATTTCACCTTCTGGCTTTTTAGTTTCAATTAATTTAATTCTTACATCACCTGCGTTTCCATCAAAAGATTCTACAGCACAAGCTGCACCATTTTCTTCTGGTTGAATACTGTTTGGTAGCAAAGAAATGATTTTCTTATCAGAAGCAATTTTCACATTTCCGTATGCCTTCCCTGAAAATACATTTACTTTAACTGTATCTCCTGAAGGAATATCAATGGCACCCGAAATCAATCCAGCTTTCAATTTAACCGATAATCTCGGTGCAACTGCTTTTGCTATTAAATCATGAGAAAAAACAATTGTTTTGGCTGAAGTAGATTCAACCGCACTGGCTATCACACGCGATAATTGTTGTGCGTCGTTGCCATTCACAGATTTATCAACTAAAACTTTAGAAGCGCCAAAGTTTCCTAATAATGCTAATTCTGAATCATCTCGAGAACCTGTTGTGATTACAACAACTTCTTCTCCTAATTTTTTTGCATAAGTAACAACTTCATGAGCGCTCTTTGCAATACCGTTTTCACTATTTATATATACTAATGTCGCCATGTCTTAGATTACTTTTGCTTCGTTATGTAATAATGCTACTAATTCATCCATGTTTTCAGGGTCAATCATTTTACAAGCTGATTTCTCTTCTGGTAATGAATAAGTTTCAAAAGAAGTTAATGGGGAAATGTCTGCTGCAGGAACAACATTTAAAGGTTTTGTTCTAGCTGCCATAATTCCTCTCATGTTTGGAATTCGTTGTTCAGCCATACCTTTAGCGCATGAAATTACAACAGGGGTGTCAACCTCAACGATTTGAAGTCCACCAGCAATTTCAGTTTCCAATGTGAGTGTATTTCCATTTGCATCCAGTTTGGAAGCTAAAGAAACGAATGGTAAATCCATACCTTCTGCAATCATTCCTCCAACCTGAGATCCGTTGTAGTTGATTGTCTCTTTTCCAGTTAAGACCATATCAAAACCGTTTGCTTTTGCGTACTCTGCAATTTGCATAGATACAAAATATGCATCTGTAGGTTCTGCATCAATTCGAATCGCTTCGTCTGCACCAATTGCTAAAGCTTTTCTCATTACTGCTTCGTCAGATGCATTTCCAACTGTTACAATCGAAACTGAACCTCCGTTCGCTTCTTTTAATTCTAAAGCACGCACCAATGCGTACCACTCGTCATAAGGGTTGACGATATACTGTACTCCATTCTCATCAAACTTTGAATTTCCATCCGTAAAGGCGATTTTCGAAGTTGTATCTGGAGATTTACTTATACAAACAAGTATTTTCATGTGAAATTATTTTCTTTTTTTACCGAATGCGAATTTAGCAAATATTTAGTCTTTTTTATTGCTTTTATTGCAGAAATCAATTGAAAATCTTGGATTTAATAATGAAGTCAAAAGAATTCATTGTTTTGTTTATACTTTTCTTTGTACTCTATAATTGAAATTTAGTACATTTGGCCACCCGATTTCGGATTAAATTTTACAAACTATGAAAACTGTACAGTTTAGAGAGGCACTTAGAGAAGCGATGTCAGAGGAAATGCGCCAAGATGAGAGCGTGTTTTTAATGGGAGAAGAAGTTGCTGAATATAATGGAGCATATAAAGTTTCTCAAGGGATGCTTGATGAGTTTGGTCCAAAAAGAGTTATTGATACACCAATTGCTGAGCTTGGGTTTTCAGGTATTGCGGTTGGGGCTTCAATGAATGGGTTAAGACCTATCGTTGAATTTATGACTTGGAATTTTGCGATTTTAGCTGCTG
>JBFHHS010000268.1:0-3466 GCA_041596895.1 Crocinitomicaceae bacterium
TTGATCGTGTTTATATGCTTTTATATCAGAATTCACGACCCCTGCTAAAAAAGCACAATAGTGTTTCGACTTTTGAGTTTCTTTTAAGAGTTCAACTGCGTCCAATAGATGTTTAACGTATTGTTTCCCCTCCATCTTTTCCTTAGGATCCTTACAATTATCGCACATCGAATTACAATTGCTTTCATCGTATTCCTCTCCGAAATAGTGAAGAATCATTTTACGTCTACAGACTGAAGTTTCAGAATATGAAGCAATTTCATTCAAAAGTTGTCGACCAATCTCTTGTTCAGCAACAGGTTTTCCCTGCAGAAACTTCTCCAATTTCTCAACATCTTTATAACGATAGAAAGAAATACACTCGCCTTCTCCTCCATCACGACCAGCACGTCCTGTTTCTTGGTAATAGCTTTCTAATGACTTAGGAATATCATGATGAATAACAAAACGTACATCGGGTTTATCAATCCCCATTCCAAAGGCAATTGTAGCTACAATCACATCAACATCCTCCATTAAGAACATGTCTTGGTGTCTCGCACGCGAGGCAGAATCTAATCCTGCATGATAAGGTAAAGCATTTATACCATTCACTTTTAAAAGTTCAGCAAGCTCTTCTACCTTTTTTCTGCTCAAACAATAAATAATCCCACTTTTACCTTGCTTCCCTCGAATATATTTTATGATTTGCTTTTCCACATCTTTCTTAGGAAGGATACGATAAAAAAGATTCTCTCTATTAAAGGACGATTTAAAAATCGTTGCGTCTAGCATATTCAAGTTTTTCTGAATATCATTCTGAACCTTTGGAGTTGCGGTTGCTGTCAACGCGATAATTGGAACACTTGAAATCTCCGAAAAAATCTCTCTCAATCGTCGATATTCAGGTCTAAAATCGTGTCCCCACTCTGAAATACAGTGAGCTTCATCAATTGCAAAAAAAGAAATTTTCACAGATTTTAGAAAATCAATATTCTCTTTCTTAGTCAGTGATTCTGGAGCAACATACAGCAATTTAGTTTTGCCCGAGCTTATATCAGATTTAACTTTTGTAATGTCTGTTTTCGTGAGAGAAGAATTTAAAAAATGAGCGACAGATTCATCGTTGCTAATATTTCTAATGGCATCCACTTGATTTTTCATCAAGGCAATTAATGGTGAAACAACAATTGCTGTTCCTTCTGAAAGGATAGCTGGTAATTGATAACACATTGATTTACCGCCACCTGTTGGCATAATAACGAATGTATTTTTCCCATCCAATACATTGTGAATAATCTCTTCTTGTGCTCCTTTGAAACCGTCAAATCCAAAATAAGATTTTAATGCTTCCTTTAAATTAGTCTTTACCATTTACCTTGAAACTGTGTTTACCTATCTAAAATACTCAAAATAAAGACATCTACCATTATTAACTAAAAATATTAAAGCTTCATTCTTACAATCACATATATTCCATTTTTTAAAGCAGCATATACTTAGGATTAACTATTTTTGTGTTGTTATGAGTGAAAATAAACAAATGACTTTCTTGGATCATCTAGAAGAACTCCGATGGAGGCTGGTTCGAATTGCCATCTCAATTGTTGTTTTTGCCATAGCTATATGGATTTTCCAAGAGTGGATCATGGATAACATTTTTCTTTCCATGAAGGAACCAAATTTTATATCCTTTAAACTGATTTGTGAGTACTTTGGGGTTTGCGTTGATGCTATTCCTGTTAAGATGCAAAGTATGACAGTCTCCGGACAGTTTTCTTATGCCTTGATGATGAGTATAATGGGAGGTATTGTGGCAGCGTTTCCATTTATCTTCTATCAGATATGGGCGTTTGTGAAACCGGGATTAAAACATCAAGAAAAATCGGTTGCAAAAGGGATTGTATTCTACGTTTCTATTCTGTTTTTCTTGGGAATTGCATTTGGCTATTTCATTGTTGCGCCTTTAGCGGTTCAATTCTTTGGCTCTTATAAAATAAGTGCTAAAATTGACAACATTTTCACGATAAACTCATACATGAGTACTATACTTTCAACCGTATTTTATTCAGGACTTTTGTTTTTACTGCCAGTGGTCTCTTACTTATTTACTAGGCTTGGAATCCTGAATGCTGAATACCTAAGAAAATACAGAAAACACGCTATTATTGGAATACTTGTATTATCAGCGGTAATCACTCCTCCAGATTTAATTAGTCAAGTTATTGTAGGTGTTCCTATTGTACTTTTATATGAAGCAGGTATCCTTGTTTCTGTGCGCGTTGAAAAGAAAATGAAAATTGCAATGGCAAAGTCAAAATAGTTGGCTACATTAAAGGCCTGTAATTGCCCATGAGAACACTATTACTCTTTACCTTTCTTCTTATTTCAACAATCACTTTTTCTCAAAAAACGATTGTTGAAGGTATTGTACGTGATCAAGTTTCGGGCGAACCTATGCCATTTGTTACTGTTCGTTTTCAGAACTCCAAGATCGGAATCATCACAGACACGTTAGGTTACTACAAACTAGATACCTATTACGCAACGGATACACTTGTTTTCTCCTTTTCAGGATACCTCAAGGTGAAACGTTTTGTGCAAACAGATGAATATCAGACAATCGATGTTGAAATGCCTATACTTTCGACAGATTTTGAAGAGGTTTTTGTAAAAGCCCCAGATGAATTACCATCAACACGTCTTCACAAAAGAGTAATTGCACATAAACACATTAACAATAAGGAAAAACTTGAATCATACGAATACGAGGTCTATAACAAGGTTCAATTGGACATTAACAATATCGACGACAGCTTTAAGGAGCGTGGTATGGTTAAACGATTGGATGTAATCATGGGCTATTTAGACTCTACAGACAACGGAAAGAATTTTCTCCCTATAATATTAAGTGAATCGGTATCCGACTATTACTACAATAAAACTCCTAAACGTAAAAAGGAAGTTGTCAAGGCCACTCGAGTCAGTGGAATTGAAAATTTAGAGTTAAATCATTTTTTAGGTGATATGTATTTAGACATCAATGTCTATGACAATAACTTTGATTTATTTAAAAAATCGTTTATAAGTCCCGCGTCAGATTATGCGCGAAATTTCTATCGCTTCTACCTTGAAGATTCTACATTCATCGATCAATATTGGTGTTACAAACTTACCTTCAAACCCAAACGCGAAGGTGATATGACTTTTGAAGGTGAAATGTGGATTCATGACACTACCTATGCGGTAAAATCTTTTAAGGCAAATATTGCTCCGTGGACAAACATCAATTACGTTCAAGACCTTTACATCGAACAAGAATTTAAGCAAATAGAGCCAGAGGTTTGGATGCTCACAGATGAAAAAATGTTTGCAGACTTAAAAATCACAAAAAAGACGGAGGTATATGGCTTGTTTGGTAGAAAACAATCCACCAGAAGGAACTATGCAATAAATACCAACCGACCATCAGATTTCTATAAATCAA
>JBFHHS010000269.1:0-3415 GCA_041596895.1 Crocinitomicaceae bacterium
AGGAGCTCCTGCAACCAACCAGTCTAAAACGGTTGTTTTTTCTGCGGGAGTCAAAGATCGGTCGTGAGAATAATTCTGGTAGTTGTTATTTGGTGGCCAAGGTGGCATTTCTTGGGTATTGACAGCGTCGTATATAGCAATCGCCAGTGGACTCGCTTCTGCGTGGGTCATCAATGGAAATGGGGCAACTCCACCGGTATGGTGACATTTTGAACATTTGTCGTAAAAAATTTGTGCAACATCATCACTCCAGGTTTGCGTTGAAGCAAAGTAACTGATTGTAAGTGAAACGAATAGTAGTAGCTGTTTCATATCTCGTAATTTGATTGCAAAGTATGACATTCTGAATAAAAAACATAATTTTAGAAGCCAAAGCGCCAATTATGCCAAAATACATTCCGATATCTCTCTTTAAATCGTTGTACTCATCTCTTTCAGATTTACTTACGGATGAGGGTATTGCTGTGTTTAAAGAAAACCTGTCTACAAAGGGAGAGGGTATTGCAACTTCAAAGGGATTCAGTGCGGCGGACTTGAAAGCGTTCACTTCAAACATTGAAGACCCAAACAACCTGGTTTTTTATGGTTGGGTAGAGCAAAACAAGGCACTTTTGAACGTCTTGACTGGAGATAAAAACCCATTGCCATTTATTGATGGTGCAAAGCATTTAGAGCACAAATTTACTCCAAAATATAAACGTTTTATCTCACCTTTTTTAGCTGAACAATTGCTGCATTTTTCTGGTGAAGAGGACATGTCAAAATTGAGTCATGCACTTTCCTATTGCAAATTATTAGATGAAGATCACAGTGCGGTTGTTGAGTCACAATTATTCAAATCTATAAAGGCACGTTTGGTTGCCATGCAATCTTCGGTAAAATCGATTGAAACAGAACAGGGATTAGTCGATTTAGTTAAACCATTGTGCTCAAACGAAATTATTGATTCTGTCAACAACCTTTCCAAAGCTTCGTATGCAATGAAGTTGGATTATGTGGATTCAATGCTCGCTGTTTTACGCGTGAAATCATGTACTACACGATTTGCCAATTGGGTGTTAAAACAAATGGAAGGCGTTAAGTTGAATACCGAACATGAACATAAAATTGTCGATTTAAAACGCGAGCTACGTGAAGGTGAATTGGAAGTGCGTAACCATGGAGGCGGTAGAACACCAATTCGCTGGAAGAGTATTGTCATGGCAGGACTATTATTGGGGGTTGTGGCAGTGGTATTCATCATTATTAACTACAAACCTTTCAGTGAGGTCAATGACCCACAATTCACGAATAGTTCTTCATTTAAGCAATTTTCTAAAGAAGAGCGAATTAAAATTGACTCATTGCTTCAAGCGATGAATGGCAATAAACGTGAAGAAGAACAATATTATGATCAAGGAATTCCGTTAATTGGTCAAAGTTCAACCTTAACACTACGTAAGGAGTTCAAAAACCCGATAATGGAACGGATTTACAACGACCTTTTAAAAGATGCAGACAATCAGGCAACTGGTTATTTGGATTCATGCGAAACAAGGATTAAATATACGCGTGCCTCAGACGTGAAGGACATTGCTTTGAAAGCGGGAGATGTGGAAGCAGTGATAAAAAATGAATCTGATTACGATATCCTTATTTATATTGCAGAAAATAACGCTTCGGGAAGTGTTCATTCATTATTTGTTGAGAAAGGGAAGACGGAAGTTTTTTCCTTAAACAAATACAATACGTTGATGGTTGTAGCCGGGAATAACTATCAAGTGTACGAAGCTCCTTCAAATGTTACGAAAGAAGAATTACCCACAAAGAAATTCAAGCATCATTTTTGTCAAACCGACGACAATTATAGAGAATCAATCAATTCTTCTTATAAAGTGATTGACAAAACGCAAGACAAAGTGAAATTTATGGTCATGGGAGGTTCAGGATCTTATTTCCATCTTATTGATTTGAATGGTGTTTTGGAAGCTATCTAACAATTAGCTTTTCCGTGCCAAGTATGATGTCATCGTTCAATAAAGTAATGAAATACACTCCTTTTGGTAAATCTAAACATGTTTTTTCAACATAAGTTTTTGACTCAATAAGTCGACCTTCTAGGTCTGAAACGTGCATCTGCGTTGCGTGTGTATCTTTATGAAGTGAAATTGTAAACGCGCCGTTTGAAGGGTTTGGGTAGATTGAAAAAGTAGTATTCTCGATTTCATCTTGTCCTAACCATTGAGTATTCGTTCCTAATTTTAAACAATGAATTCTGCTTACATCCGCGACCCAAACATTTCCAAAGGTGTCTAACTCTAGTGCAATGGCTTCAGGGAAATCAATAGGTGAGTTAGAAATATTGTAAACCGTCCAGTTAGTTGTTGTTCGGTTCAAAAACGCAAGTGAAGTGGATGAAATTCCATTTTCTGAAAAAGTAGCCCAAATGTTATCGTCGGCATCAAATTCCATTTCCTTAATATATCCGGAAGGCATATTTGTGGTGTTGAAAGTTGTTATAGTATCAATAAACATGTCATCATGTGCAATGGAAATACCTAAATCACCAGCTACATAAAGGGAGTCGGTATTTGGAGAAAATTTAAACGTACTTATACCCCACCCCAAGAGCAAACATGTATCAGGAGAATGAGCTTGCCCGAAAGAGCCTGAATAATATCTGTAAATACCATTTGTACCATTAACCCCATTTGTGCCACCACTATACCACATAACCCCGTTTTTAGATCGAATGTTTGATGCAGAAAAATCTAAGAAGTTCATAGTACCATCGAGAATTTGTGCTGCATTACCACCCACTTCTACTTCTCCAATCCAAATCGTATCTCCATCGGAATTTAAATTTTCACCATAATAAAAAAGGTGATCATAGGACCAAACTGTTCCATCAAATGAATAAATACCACTCCATTTATCCAAAGCATAAACTTTATTGTTGGCAAATGCAAAATCCATATAATCCCCATCGTTAAGAACTGGGTGACTATTAATGTCAAATTCTGTTAGATTTCCATTTTCATCTATACGCGTTAATTTTTCATTCTGAGACAACCAAATAGAATTGTCGTACGGACTAATATTAAAGCCATGGTCTGAACCAAAGGTATGTGTCAGCCAACCTCCTGAAGCGAAACCAAAATCTGTGCGATTAATAGTCTGCCAATTTTGAGCAAAAGAAACGGAAGTCAATAGCACTATGACGCAAAAGATAATTTGTTTCATGTATTAAATATATGAATTTAAATTGATTTGTGTGAATGTAAAAATGCGACCTGTTGTTTTTAAAGAGCAAAAAGCGAATGATGGCGATTAAACTAACTTCAAATGTGTATCCTTTTCAGTAATTTAGCGGCATGATTTTATACAACGTTACCGTAAGTATTGATGAGCGCGTTCATCATGAATGGCTTGAATG
>JBFHHS010000270.1:0-3292 GCA_041596895.1 Crocinitomicaceae bacterium
ACGTTAAAAGAAAAATCGAAATCTGCTTGGAACGATAAGTTAGTTAACCTAGGGTTTAAAGACAGTATGCTGAAAACTGTTTGGTTTGCATTAATCGCAACTGGAGTCTTTGCCATATTATTCATCTTATATAAAATGTATTATGTTTAGTAAAGCCAATATTCGAGATGACGTACTAAGAGTCGTCAATAAGCAATTGAAAGTTAACCTAAGTAGGGATGAAATAAAACTAAAGTTGCGTAAAGATTTGAATATGTATTACAGCGATTTAGTCAATGTGGTTATTCAATTGGAAATGAAATATCATCTTGTAATACCTGATGATGATATGAACGGATTCAATAGTTTAGATGAAATCATTCGCTTTATTTTTAAGAATGCCGAAGTGCCAGATGAAGAAGTAGTAGTTTAATCTTCTTTCAATGAAATAAAGCCATTGGAAACAGCAAGGTGCGATGGGATATTGTTCACGTAAAGAGAACCTGTGCCTAAACCTTGAGGAAGTGTGGTGGTGTATTGTGCGGTTAACTGACATATTGCATTGAGTCCAATATTTGATTCAAGGGCTGAGGTGATCCACCAGGGAATATTAAACGATTCAGCAATTTCAATCCATTCTTGTGTACCACTAATTCCTCCGTGTAGACTTGGTTTTAAAATGATATACTGTGGATTTATGTGTTCAATTAATTTTTGTTTTTCGGATCTTAAATGTATTCCAATCAATTCTTCATCTAATGCAATAGGTAGCTTTGTTTTAGAACATAACTGTTTCATTTCATCCCATTGTCCAGCTTTAATGGGCTGTTCTATTGAATGGATGTCTAATTCTGATAGAATTGCAAGCTTTGAAAGTGCTTCGTGAGGAGTAAATGCGCCGTTCGCGTCCACGCGTAGGGTAATCTCATTTTTTGAATATCTTTTTCGAATTGATTTTAAAAGCTCAATTTCAGAGTCAAAGTCAATCGCACCGATTTTCATTTTTATTGTAGTGAATCCTGCCTTAAGCTTCTCTTCAATTTGTGTTTGCATAAAATGAGAATCACCCATCCATATTAATCCATTGATTGGGATTTGGAGTTCACCACGAGTGAAGGCATTGTCAAAAATAATTCTCTTGCCTTCGTTTTGAAGGTCCAATAAAGCAGTCTCTAATCCAAATTTAATAGATGGCCAATGTGAGAGGTCTAAGGAAAGGTCTTCACAAAGAGCGTCAAGTTGTGCTTCGTATTTTTCAAAGGAATCAAAATCAGGCGATAATCCAGGGATAATACTGCATTCACCAATACCAATAATTTCTGGTGCTTCCGAGTTCGAGACTTCAAGAAACCAAGCGTGTTTTTCGGTTAAAACACCGCGACTAGTTCCACTTGGTCGTTTAAATTGAAATGTTTTTTTGTAATACCTTGCACAAATCATAATTGCATCAAAACAATAGTGGTAATTAATGATAACGCAAATGTTGTCAATGCAACTTTTTTCAATTCAGGATCAAACTCTTTTGGGTTTTTTGTTTGCATTACTTTGCGGATATGTATAAAAAGTAAAACAGAAGGCAGCAAAATAAGAAATGCTAAAGGTTCTCTTAAGCGGTCAATAAATAAAGTTAGTGATACCAATGCAGTAATAATAAGGATGACATGATAAAATTTAGCGTTGTTTGGCCCCATTTTCACTACCAGTGTGTTCTTGTTTGATTTTGCATCATTTTGGAAATCACGCATGTTGTTTAAGTTTAACACCGCTGTACTCATCAACCCCACAAATATTGCAAGTAATATGTTTGCATCTAAAAATGACTTAGCATAGAGTGAGTAGACTCCGAGTACACTGACAATACCAAAAAATATGAAAACCATAATATCACCCATACCATGATATCCATATGCTTTTTTTCCTACTGTATAGGTTATTGCTGCAGCTATGCAGGCTAACGCTAAAACAATATAGAATATGATAATAGATTGAGGCATATTTGAAGCACCAATATAGATAAGCGATATCGCCGAGAGAAGACTCAAGATTGATGTTAAAATCACAGCTCCTTTCATTTCTTTTTGAGAAATCATTCCGTATTGAATCGCTCGTTCAGGACCAATGCGTTCTTGGTTGTCTGTTCCCTTAACTCCATCTCCTAAGTCATTTGCCAAGTTAGAGACAATTTGAAATAGAATAGTGGTTACCAATGCCAAGATAAAGATTTGAGTATCCCAAAAACCATTATAATGTGCAACCCCAGAACCTAATAGTATTCCGGATAAAGATAACGGAAGTGTTCTTAATCTTAATGCGCTTATCCAAGCTTTACTTTTTGACATAAGGCAAAAGTAACCAAAGTGCTTGTATTTTTAACTAGATGTTGTGCGTACATAATAAAAAATAGCTATCTTCACCTTATGAATTTAGTACCGAAAGAAATTGAATTGTCTAAAATGTTGGGGATTGAGTTTCCAATTATTGTGGCACCTATGTTTTTAGTCTCGAATAAGGAGATGATTATTGAAGCAATAAAAGCGGGTGTAACAGGTGCGATACCAGCTCTTAATTACCGCACAGTTGATGAATTAAAAAGTGTTATTCGTGAAATTAAATCTGAAGTGAAAGGCCCTTTTGGAATTAATTTAATCGTTAACAAGTCAAACTTTTTATATAAAGAACAACTGAAAGTTTGTTGTGAAGAAGGAGTGGATTTTTTAATAACTTCATTAGGTTCTCCAGAAGAAACCATTGCAATGGCAAAGCAACATAATGTTAAAGTATTCTGTGATGTTGTTGATGTTAATTATGCAAAGAAAGTTGAAGCACTTGGGGCTGATGCGATTATTGCTGTGAATAAGGAAGCTGGTGGACATGCAGGTCCATTGTCATATAAGGAACTTGTACCGTTACTAAAAAAAGAATGTAAAATCCCTGTGATTTCTGCAGGTGGTGTTGGTAATGGATATGAATTAAAAAGTATGATTGAGTATGGTGCAGATGGTGTTTCAATGGGAAGTGTTTTTATTGCCTCTACTGAAGCTGGGATTTCTCAAGAATATAAACAAGCATGCGTAGATTACGGGAAAGATGATATAGTTATGACCACTAAACTCTCAGGAACCCCGTGTACAGTGATTAAGACTCCTTACGTAGAAAAGATTGGAACAAGACAAAACTGGTTCGAACGGTTTTTGAACAAGCACAAACGTTTCAAGAAATGGTTTAAAGCGTTTACCTTTTTTAAAGGGATGAAGAACCTTCAAAAAGCCGCGTTTAGTACCACCTATAAAACAGTTTGGTGTGCAGGACCAAG
>JBFHHS010000271.1:0-3291 GCA_041596895.1 Crocinitomicaceae bacterium
AACGAAAATATGATTCATTTTAATGAATATTACTAGGGAAGTAATGAATATCGGTGATAAGCGGGCTTTTATAGGTGCTATGTCTATGAATATTGGTTATTTTTGTATTTTAAACGTTAAAAAATACACAGATTCATTATGGAATTATCAGGAAAGCATGCAATGGTATGTGGAAGTACTCAAGGGATTGGTTTTGAGACTGCAAAGTTGATGGCACAACGAGGTGCTAAAGTTACGCTTGTTGCTAGAAATGAGGAGAAATTAAAATCGGCACTTTTAAGCTTAGAAGCACATGAAGGTGCACAGCACGATTACCTGGTTGCTGATTTTTCAAATCCAGAATCTCTCAGAAGTATTGTTTCTGATTATATAGTTGCAGGTAATAAACCTCATATTCTTGTGAACAATACAGGTGGGCCAAAAGGAGGTCCTATTATAGATGCGGATATTTCTGAATTTACAAATACGTTTAATCAACATTTAATTTGTAATCACATTTTAGTTCAAGCGTTATATAAGGGGATGGCAGATCAAAATTATGGTCGTGTCATTAACATTATTTCAACGAGTGTGAAGCAGCCGTTGAATGGTTTGGGTGTTTCAAATACAATTCGCGGAGCTGTTGCAAACTGGAGCAAAACTTTAGCGAATGAGTTAGGGCATTTAAATATTACAGTGAACAACGTATTGCCTGGAGCAACAAATACTAGTCGATTGAATGATATTGCAAATGCAAAATCTTCGAAAACAAATCAAGGTGTCGATGAAATTTTTGCTGATATGGCAAAGCAATCGCCTATGCAGCGAATTGCTGAACCAAGAGAGGTAGCTGAGGCAATCGCATTTTTGGCTTCACCGCGAGCGTCTTATATTAATGGAATTAATGTTCCAGTAGACGGAGGTAGAACGAAGTCCTTGTAATTTGAGATTTATATCGCTTGTATTGCTTCTAATTTTGTTTTCTTGTGCCGTTGAATCGGAGAAGAAGATTCAAATTGTACATTCAGGAATTTTTGAAAAAGCATTCATAGATCAATCTGTGAATGCTTTTTCATTGGATTCTATACTGTTTAGCGGAGGGCATTGTGTTTATCATTTAAATGGAAATCTTCTTATAGATTCTAAAAGTGAATTGTTCTCGATTGTACTCAATAAAGATCCATTAAGAACTACTGAGCCGACTATTATTACTTCAAATTTTGAGTTCTTAAAAGAAGAGGAATCGTATGATTGTTCAGTGGAACGTATCGGTGATAGTTTAATTGTTTGCTGGGAAAGGGAAGGGGGATTTCTCAGAATAGCAAACCCAATTGATTCTATTTTAAGACATTGATATGTCCTAATAATCGTTGAGATCTACCTGAATTGGTTACAAAATTGATTTTATACGTGTAAGTACCGTCGTTCACAATGTTACCATTATAACTTCCATCCCAGATAAAGCGAGGGTCATATGCTTCAAATATAAGCTCACCCCAACGGTTATATATTTTAATATCTAAATCTTTAATTCCAACTGTTGAAACTCTGAAATCATTGTTTGATCTATCTCCATCAGGTGTGAATGTGTTTGGTACATAGATGTACCATTCTTCTTCAATATTGATGGGTTTGACAATGGTATCACGACAACCTTTATCATCAATTGCAATTAAAGTGATGTAGTAAATACCAGGCTCGTCGTATGTGTTGCTTGGGTGAACTAATGTTGAATTTTGACCATCACCGAAAGTCCATTCGTATGTTACCGCATTCAACGAATTGTTTTGAAATGTAATCGGAAGGTCGTTGAAAAAGACATTGCTAGTAGATTCAAAATCAGCTGTTGGTTTTACCACAACAACCTGAGTACTCCCTTCAACTGTGAACGTTTGACATTCATCTGATACACTTACAGTATACGTAGTTGTTTGTGCTGGGTTAACCCAAACTGTTGGCGTTGTTTCTCCACTGTGCAGCCAGTTGTAAAAATGTTGTCCATATCCTCCAACAGACGCAACAGATATTTCAATTGAATCACCTGGGCAGATTTCTACCGTTGGACTCATTGTTAAAACAAGTGGAGGACTTAATACTGTGTATAATACATCAGCGCTTGTGGTGTTTCCACAAAAATCGGTCACTTCTACAGTATATGTTGTTGTCGTAGAAGGAATAGCTGTATAAGTATCGTTTGTGCTTAGGTTTGCTTCAAAATTAGAAGACCATACGTATGTGTACGGCGGTGTTCCACCTGTAACATTTGATTCTAAAAGCGCAGGGACATAAGGACAAATATCCGTTACATCAGGAGTTTCATTTATAGTTAATGGAGGGATAACAGGAACGTCTACGGTATAAGTCGTTGAAATCGGTTGAGACAAGCAATCGTCAATAACTGTTACAGTATATGGTGTTGTTGAGTTCGGAGACACAAAAATACTCTGTGTTGTTTCTCCCGTACTCCATTCGTAAGAATAAGGTTCAGCTCCACCAATAACTGTTGCTGTGAGTTCAATTTCTTCGCCTGGGCAGGTCACTTCAGGACCAGTCACTTCAACTTCTACAGGGTCAATATCCTGAATAAATAAGTTCAATGTTTGTGTTGTTTCATTTCCGCAGTTGTCCGTAAATGTAAATTCTAAATCGAGCGATTCTTGGCCTTCAGCAACCCCATCTTGGAATGCGTCAAAAGAGAATTCTGCTGTCTGGGATCCAGAAGCGAATGTGATTGAAGCCGGAATGTTAGCATAATCTACACCTTCGATTGCTGTTCCTGAGACACTAATAGGAACCACCATTGTGCTTGCTAAGTTACAACTTGTTCGTTCTAGGGTTAAGGTTGTTGAGACACATCCCTCGGCAATAATATCTGGGTCATTGAAAACGTTGTTTGACAATGTATGATTTACATCAACCGGAGATGAACCAATGAAACTATTTGCCTCAAGGAATATTCCAGAATCCCAAACCCCATCTCCTACATCGGCAATGGCCATTTTTAAGTGGTATACTGTATTACATTGAACAACGGCATAAGCTGTTAATTTTTTTGTGAATCCATCGTATTGGATTGTTGGACCATTTGTATTATCTACGTAGTATTGCGGATTTACTGGAGGGTAGCTAACTCCTGAAACATTAACCCCTGAAGGATGAATGTTGTCTATGGCTACTACTCCACCACCATTGGGAAGAACCGCAATATTTTGGGTCCCACCCGGAATTCCTGGTCCCGAAATGAAGAAGGCAAAAATGTCGTTTACGTTTTCATTCACATATTCTGGGTATTCTTCCGAAGCAAACACATAG
>JBFHHS010000272.1:0-3290 GCA_041596895.1 Crocinitomicaceae bacterium
GACAAAAAGAGCTTAATAATCACCTTCTTTACTATTACAGCTTTAATATCAAGGCCCTTTTCAGGGAAATTATCAGATACTATAGGCAGAAAAAAAGTCATGTACATCGGGATGGTTGTAGCTTTTATAGTTTCATTATTATACCCATTGTTTAATATCGTCAGTCTTTTTTTAATGTTAAGGTTAATGCATGGCTTTAGCGCTGGTTTTTTACCTACAGGAGCAACGGCTTTGGTTACTGATATTCTTCCCGCCGAAAAACGTGGTGTAGGAATGGGAATATGGGGAGTTTTTATTTCCCTCGGATTTGGACTTCAACCATTAGGCTCAATCATTCGAGAAGCCTATGGAATGAACACTTTGTTTTTTATAGCAGCGTTTATTGCTGTTCTAGCAGGTATTCTTATTTCATTCTTATCAGAAACACTACCAAACCCTGTTAAATTTAAATGGAGTCTACTAAAGATAACATGGAAAGACATCTTTGAACCTAGCGTTATGCCCGCCGCTGTCGTCATGTTCTTATCTGCTTTCTGCTCGGGAGTTGTTCTTGTTGTTACTCCGGATATCTCAGGATTTTTCGAAATTGAAAATAAAGGTTGGTTCTTTGGTTTTTATGCCTTTTCGACCATTTTTATTCGATTATTCGCCAGTGGTTTATCAGATAAAATAGGTAGACGAAAAACATTAATTTTTGGACTTTCCATCATGATTCTTTGTATGATATTAGTCGCGTTATCTACCGAGTGGATCTTATACACAATTGCAGCCATAATGTTCGGTGTAAGCACGGGGATTTCTAGTCCCACGTTAATGGCATGGACTGCCGATTTATCTCATATTGACCGACGCGGTGTTGGAGCAGGTACTCTTTTCATCGCCTTGGAATTTGGAGTAATGTTTGGATCACTTTCAACAATCCTAACCTATAACAGCACTTCATCATCCATTCCTTTTACTTTCGGAGCAGCTGCAGTTATGGCAATAATTGGAATACTTTATTTGATTTGGCATTTGAAATATAGAGACTCAAAAACCTAGTTCATCTTCAATTTTTAGGAATTTTCGAATATACTTAACCGTAATGTATATCGGTAAGGTATCCATCAAGGCAAAAAACAATTTGAACAAATAGCTACTGAGAATAAACATCAACAAAGCTTGCCCAACATCTTCCCCTTCAGCAATTGGCAAGGCGTGTGCATAATAATGAGTAATTAAAATTACTGCTACCGAATCAATCATCTGACTTGTTATGGTAGACACATTATTTCTCAACCAAAGGAAACGCCCCTTAGTTTTTTCCTTTAAATAATGAAAAATCCTTACGTCAACAAACTGAGCCACAATATACGCAATCATTGAAGCGAAAGTAGCTCCAAATGTCAGTGTTCGAATTTCATAAAATGCATAGCCATGAGGGACAACTGCCTCTCCATTTACTACATCAATTGGCAACCTCCCGTCAGGTAACAACGAACCAGGAGCTTCGACCCAACCACCAAACCAAAGAACGAGTAAAACCCACAGATTCAAAATTAACCCAGCCCAAACTAGCATATTCGCTCTTTTTCTACCAAAGATTTCCGAGATGATATCGGTACAAAGAAAAGTTATTGGATAAGGTAAGACACCTACAGCAACAGCGAAACGAATATCGGAGTCTGGTGAAATACCTACATATTCAGATAAGTCAATAAACCTTGAAACTCCGAGGATGTTTAACATCGTTAGTGAGCCTAGAAAAATTCCCGCAAGAATAATAAACACCCATTCCCTGCGTCTTGCTAATTGTATATCGTCTATGGATTCTTGTCTAAACATTCTTTCGGTTGAATCTTAAAGAAACGAAAAATTAACAAGTCTCCCATGAAACACTTGACTTTCTGTAATTTTAAGTATCTTCGACTTCTAAACACACTGATTTGGCAAGGATTACAGAACATCAATTAACAAAACTCTACTACTCAATTGGAGAAGTGGCTGAAATGTTTGATGTTAACACTTCGCTTATCCGCTTTTGGGAAAAAGAATTCCCAACAATAAAACTCAAAAAAAATAAAAAAGGGAATCGTTTATTTACGCCCAAGGATGTTTTAAAAATAGATACCATCTATCATTTGGTTAAAGATCGCGGATACACATTGGACGGAGCAAAAAAAGCGATGAAAGCAGGAGTTACGCGTGAAGAATCACCAGTAGATCATACACAAGAAGTAATTATGCGTCTCGAAACAATCAAACAAAAATTGATTCAGCTCAAATCATAATTTAGTCCAATTGGAAGGACTGAAAAGTTTCAATAAACGCTTTCTCACTAATTTCAACATCATATTTACAGGTTCCAATTTCGGAAATCAAACACGTTAAAATTTTACCTTCTTTATTCTTTTTATCATTCGCTAGCATTTGAACCATTGAAGTTATTGCTTCATTAGTAAAGTTTGGTATTTGATAATTTGAAGTAATTAATTTCTTAATGGATCCATATTCAACTGTACTCAATGATGCATATTCAACTGAAAGATATGCCTCCATAAGCATACCAACAGCAATGGCGTGTCCATGAGAAAGTTTAAGACTATTCATATAAAACCCCTCAATAACATGACCAATTGTATGTCCAAAGTTTAAAACTTTGCGCAATCCTTTTTCCAAGGGATCTTCTGAAACAACTTTATGCTTCACTTCGATACAATCTAAAAGTAAACCTTCATTAATTTTATCAATGTCGCTAAACTGTTCTGCCACGCGCTTGTAAAGTGATTTATCTTGAATTAACCCATGTTTAATCATTTCAGCCAATCCACTATAAACTTCAATTTCAGGCAAGGTTTGCAAAAATGATATATCAATATATACGGCGATTGGGTTAGAAAAAACACCTATTTGATTCTTGTATTCCCCTAAGTTAACCCCCGTTTTACCACCGATTGAAGCATCAACCATCGCTAATAATGATGTTGGAATATTAATAAAAGCACATCCTCGCTTGTAACAAGAGGCAATAAACCCTCCCATATCTGTAATCATCCCCCCTCCGAGGTTAATGATTAAATCGTGACGTCCAATTCCATACTCTGTCAATGCTTCCCAAACACTGAATGCAACTTCTAATTGTTTGTTATCTTCTCCTTCTGGCAAAAGGATGACTTCAGCTTCAGATAGTGCTTCAAATGTAGTTATCAAATAACTTAAACAATGCTCATGCGTGTTTTCATCCACGATGATTACCTTCTTTGCCAAATCATAATTCGACAATAATTGTTCTAGGGAAGATTGAGGTAATC
>JBFHHS010000273.1:0-3276 GCA_041596895.1 Crocinitomicaceae bacterium
GGTCATTTTGATTTTTTCTACCCGCTCAACCAAATAACCGTCCTCGTTGTAATTTATAAACTCTTCTAAATACGGTAAATTATAATTGTTGTAACGTGTACTTTTCGTTTGTAAATCAAAATCTTGATATTTAATCGACTCCTTATTGAAGCTCAATGAACGTACAATCTGATAATTGGAATCAATTTCGCGTGTATAGTTTTCTTGAACTACCCTTCCTTTGTCGTCATAAACGTAGTGCACCGAATTGTATCCTTCTTGATCCGTTTTACGGTGAATCATCAATTCATTTTCATCGTTATACAGGTATATGTTCCATGTAGTATCTTTCGTTCCATCGTCTGTTCGTGTCTCAAAAGTGGAGGTCAAGTGTCCTTGACGATCGAATTGATAAACGTATTTAAACTTTGTGGTCTGCATCAATTCGCCCTTCTTTTTATAAACAAAAGATCCTTTCAAGCTTTTCAACTTGTTTTCTTTAATGAAGTCTTCATTGAAAAAAGGTTTATCCGTAAACGCCTCACCATTTCTGTTATCCAATACCTGGGCAACAGACAATCCACTTAGAAAAAGAAATACTATTAATATACGCACGTCGCAAAGGAAACAAAAATGATACCGTATCTCCAACTTAATTTCACAATCTTATTAAGAACGTTTATTGAATAACCTTAATTGCCTTGTCGACTTCTTCCGTAGGCATAAAGCACGTTCCGGATGTACATAAATGAATCAAAGCCTCATCAACCAATGGTTTATCTTGAAAAATAGGCAAATCCGATGGGGATGTACTGCTCGCAAACAACACCTTCGGCAAACGGCGCGTCAGCAACTCTTGGTGTTTCTCCGTAGCATTTTCTCCAACCACCACAAACTCATAGAATCCATAGACCATATGATTCAACAGCATTGCCCAATTCGAATACCCCGAACCATACATCTCCATTCCATCATAAACATTTGCTAACATCTGCGTGGCTTGTGCCTCGAAGTCTGAATTGTGATAATATTTTGACAAGTAAAATAGGTTTCTTGCCATCACGGAGTTGCTCGAAGGTATTACATTGTCATTCACTTCCATTTTTCGCGCAATCAATGATGTTTTCGCGTCTGTAAAAAAGAACATTTGCGATTGTTCATCGGAGAAATGTTCAATCGTGTATTGCGTGAGCGTGTGCGCTTTTTCTAACCACGTTTCATCCAGTGTTACTTCGTAAAGGGATATAAATGCTGAAATCACATGGGCATAATCTTCTAAAAATCCTTCAATATTGGAGACGCCATTCTTGTAATTTCGCCACAATCCACCGTCTGCTCTAAATTGATTTTCAACCAACCATTTTGCATTCTTCAAAGCCAAATACAAAAACGATTCTTCCTTGAAAACGGCATACGCATCGCACAACCCTTTCAAGGCCATGGCGTTCCATGAGGTCAAACACTTATCATCCAATCCTGGACGAATTTTCTCTGCACGTTTAGCCAATAACACCTCATTTACGCGAGTAACATTTGCTTCAAATTCTTTCAAAGACCAATTCATTTTGCGCATAAATTCTTCATCCGATTCATGGCGCAATAAAATGTAATTTCCATCCTCCCAATAACCACGTTGACTCACTTGATACAAATCGCTGACCCAAGAAAAATCATCGCCTAAACACGCTTCCAATTCCGATTCTGTCCACACGTAGAACTTTCCTTCCACACCTTCACTGTCCGCATCCAAGGCCGAATAAAACGCTCCATTTTCACTCAACATTTCTCGTTCCATCCAATCTACCGTTTGATAGATCGTTCGTTTGTAAAGGGGTTTTTCAATGGACTTATATCCTTCAGCATACAAACTCAACAACTGTCCATTATCGTATAACATTTTCTCAAAATGCGGTACTTTCCACATCATATCGACGGAATAACGCGAGAATCCACCACCAATTTGATCGTAAATTCCTCCCAAAGCCATTTTATCTAAGGTCAACTCAACATGTGCCAGAACTTTTTCATTTCCAGAATTAATTGCATAATCCAATAAGAACGAATAGTTGGAAGGCAACATGAATTTAGGCGCCCTACTCGCTCCACCTTGCATCACATCAAAGTTATTCGACCAACGCTGAACCAGTTCATCCAAATGTGCCTCTGAAAACTGAACGTTTTTTGCTGTAGCGCTTATCAACTCACTCGCAATAATTCCTTCGTGCAAATCTTCTGCGTATTCCACCGTTTTTTCATAATCATTGGTGAAGGTATGATGCAGTGATTTCAAAATATGCATCCACTGTTCCTTTGGAAAATACGTTCCTCCATAAATCGGTCGACCGTCTGGCAAAGTGAAACAATTCAATGGCCAACCTCCCTTTTGCGTCATAATTTGAACAGCAGTCATATACACCTGATCCACATCTGGTCGCTCCTCACGATCGACTTTCACATTAATGAAAAACTTATTCATCAAAGCAGCCACTTCTTCATCTTCAAAACATTCATGTTCCATAACGTGACACCAGTGGCATGCTGAATAACCCACACTCACCAGAACCAGTTTGTTTTCTCGTTTTGCAATTTCAAAAACATCATCCGACCAAGCAACCCAATTTACTGGATTGTGTGCATGTTGAAGTAAATAAGGAGACGTTTCCTTTATGAGATCATTGGTGTATTGTTCCATAATGTAAAAGTATCGAATCAATACCTCATCCTTTGTAACTTCGGTCAACTTTCTGTTAAAATGTGTTCCAATTGAAGTTATTAGCCTTGCACTATGGATAAAAAAGGTGCGAAATCGTCGTATAACCCCGCACTCTGATTATTTTTACGTGAACAACAGAAGAATTGAAAGAGATAAAAGCATATAAAGTCACCTTATTCGTCCTTGGCGTACTTGCGTTATTGGGACCGGTGGTGTATTTTGCACCTGAAGATGGCTGGGATTTAGGATTCACAAAAGTGAAATTCCTTTCGCAAGACGATTTTTACAATCCAAAGAAACAAGAGAAAACAGACATCACTGATTTGATTGCTGAAATCGATACAACGATGCTCCTCATCGAAGAAGATCCAGAAATTAAACATACTGACGGATCAGACGGATCATTGGGTGCGGCAAAAGGTGGCGAATTGTCGGAAAATGCTTCCACTGAATTGCAAATGAATGCTTCAGGGAGAGCTTCCATGGAAAAATTCTTCCAAACTCTACGCGGTGTTGCTTCCAATAAAGAAAAGATTTCAATCTTACATTATGGCGATTCTCAGATTGAAGGGGATCGAATGACA
>JBFHHS010000274.1:0-3273 GCA_041596895.1 Crocinitomicaceae bacterium
AATCATCAAACAGCGGTTGGACAAATACCACTTATTGGTTATGAGTTTTCAGGTTCTGGATCTGCCTTTCACTCTTTAGTTAATAACAATATTTTTTATAATAACTCTGGTGCTAATCTTATATTTGGCCAGTTAGGAACAGGAAGCGGAACTTTTGATAGTCAAAGTGCAAGTTGTAACCACAATGTTCAAGATTTTTATGATGCTCTAGCTATGCAAAATACTCATATAATTAACTCGTCGCCATTTGTAGATTATGCTAATGGTAATTTAACACCAATTGCAGCTTATCAAACTAATGGAGATTTAACATTTTATGATAGTCAATATTTAAGTATTCCTTTAACAGGTCAAGCATATCCTACAACTGATTTAGCTGGTAATCCAAGATTTGATGGGCAAGGGAATCTTTCAATTGGGGCTTATCAATATGATCCAAGTGTAGCTGCAATAAATACAGTTGAAGTTTACAATGTTAAAGTATTTCCTAATCCTACTACTGATAAGGTATTCGTATCTTGGGATGGTAGCATTGATGAGGTGATTCTTATGGATATTACGGGAAAGGTAATCTCAAACGAAACAACTGGTTTTGATTCCAACATTGAATTAAACTTAGAAGGAGAACTTGCTGGTGTCTATTTTGTTGAGTTGATTTCAGCTTCATCAGAAAAAAGAACGTTTAAAGTGATTAAAGATTAATTGAGTTTTCACTGAAAAAGAGATGAGCAACCGATAAATCAGGAGATAATTTTTTGTATTTAGTTTTTAGTTAGCGCTGTAGGTTTAATCGTTGCAAATCATTTTTAGAATCAAAAAGCTTTCGTGATTTTCACGAAAGCTTTTTGTGTTTTGTACGCTCTCCCGTTAACTTCAAAGAAACGAAAGTAGTCCACGTTTGTTTTGGCTGAGTGTAACATCAAAATAACGGCGAACTGCATTGCATCCTCTTTAAACAATCCATTGAAGTTGACTCTACTCTGTAACAGGTGTTACAATAAAATAGGTTCATGTGTTTTATATTTATAGGTTAGAAAAACTATACCTATGTTAAGTCAGTCATTGAATTTCTCTCAGAGAATAGTATTCGCCTTTTTCATTTTTCTATTTAGCATTTTCTCATACGCTCAAGACGGCTTAAAAGAATCGAATCAACTTAGACAAGATGTCTCTTTTTTATCAAATGATTCTCTTGAAGGACGTGAAATGGGAACTGTGGGAGAAAGAATAGCAGCAACATACATAGCAAAGCGTTATGCAGAAATTGGTCTCGTAAAAAAGGGAAGTTCCGGCACATCTTATTTTCAGGACTTCACGAAAAAAACTAAGCTCCACCCACATGATTATGCGCAGTCTGGGCCTGAATTAAGCGGGCGAAATGTCATAGGGGAAATTGATAATAATGCCCAATTTACCATTGTTGTTGGGGCGCATTATGACCATCTTGGTTGGGGTGCAGAAGGGTCTTTGCATACGGGTGAAAAAATGGTTCACAATGGTGCAGATGATAATGCGAGCGGTGTGGCATCTCTATTATTTCTTGCTGAAAAATTGAGTGAGGTACAGTTGAATTGTAACGTGCTTTTCGTGGCCTTTACTGGCGAGGAAAAAGGATTGTTGGGTTCAAATTATTTCGTGAACAACTTAAGTATTAATCCAAGTGAAATTGATTTTATGATTAATATGGACATGGTGGGTCGTCTTGATGAGGATCGAAGATTGGCGGTTTATGGAGTGGGTACTTCACCTTCTTTTATCCCTGCAATGGACCAAATCGAGCAACCAAAATTTCAATTCAAAATGGATTCCTCTGGCGTTGGGCCAAGCGATCACACTTCATTTTATATCAAAGACATTCCTGTATTGCATTTTTTTACGGGGCAACATGCTCAATACCATCGGCCTGAAGATGATGTGGAGCTCATTAACTTTGAAGGGCTTTATGATGTTTCAAATTATATAGAGCAGTTAATTATTAGCCTAGATCAGAAAGGTAAACTGGCATTTACGAAAACAAGGGATAAAGAACAAAAAGGACGAAAGTTCAACGTTACGCTCGGAATTGTTCCTGATTATCTGTTTTCTGGAATAGGTTTAAAAGTTGATGGAACAAAAGAAGGACGTCCGGCTGCCAAGTATGGAATTGTTCAAGGTGATGTGATTATTAAAATTGGCGATATTAAAATTGAAGGGATGAATGAGTATATTCAAGCCTTAAATTTCTACAAGAAAGGAGATAAGGCCAACGTCATTGTGCTGCGTGATGACATCGAGAAAGTAATTAGAATTGAATTTGATTAAAAGTTCATTTCGCTATAGATTGAATGTGATGTCCCCTTTTAAGCAATCAAGCGTCATAATACTTGAAACAGAACGGGCTTTTGATTAACTTGGAACCTCATTGAAGAACAGCGGTGTTCCAGCTTCAATATTTTACACAATGGAAATTCAACAACTCATAAATCAACAGCAAGCATTTTTTCATTCAAATGAAACGAAAGAAGTCGCGTTTAGAATTGAACAATTAAAAAAGTTCAAGAAAGTTGTAAAAGACAACGAACAAGAACTTTACGAAGCCATTTACCAAGATTTTGGAAAGTCAGAGTTTGAAACCTATGCTTCTGAATTGTCCCTTTTGTATCATGAAATAAACCTGTTCATCAAAAATAGTTATGCGTGGAGCAAACGGCAGAGTGTACCAACAGGATTAGCCAATTTTCCAGCAAGAAGTTATATCATTCCCGAACCACTTGGGGTGACTTTAGTAATTGGTGCATGGAATTACCCATATCAACTGTCATTATTACCCGCGATAACAGCAATGGCAGCGGGAAATACGGTGATTATAAAACCGAGTGAGTTGCCTGCAAGAACGTCGGCGGTTATGGCAAAAATCATCAATGAGAATTTCCCCAAAGAATACGTACATGTGGTCGAAGGTGGTGTTGATGTTACCACCGAACTCTTAAATCACCGATTCGATAAAATATTCTTTACGGGAAGTATTCCTGTGGGGAAAATCATTTACCAGGCTGCAGCAAAAACGTTATCGCCAGTAACACTTGAACTGGGCGGAAAAAGTCCCACGTTTGTTTTAGCTGGATGCAATATTAAAATGACAGCGAAACGGATTGCTTGGGCGAAATTTTTCAATGCAGGACAAACATGCGTGGCACCAGATTACATCCTCGTGGAACAATCCATTGAAGTTGAATTTAAAGCTGCGCTAAGGGATTGCATTGATTCGTTTTATAAAGATAAGGGAGAACTGGA
>JBFHHS010000275.1:0-3268 GCA_041596895.1 Crocinitomicaceae bacterium
CAGATAATTTTCCTCAGATAGAAAGAATCTTATGTAAAGTTAGAGTTTCTCAATTACCAAATTTCACAGGGACTGGTCCTGTTGAAGATACTGTTTGTCTCGGTCAAAATACAAATTTAGTTGGAGGTGTTACAGCCACAGATACGGTTGGGGTTAGTATTCCTGGTGGAACCTTTCAATTGGGTGGTTCTTTTGCAGGGTTGACTTATCTACCTGATGGATCAGGTGCTCAGTATCAAGCTCCAATTGATATTTCGGGTTTTCCTTCTGGTTCGACAATAGCGACAGCACAAGATTTAAATCAGGTATGTATCACAATGGAGCATTCTTATTTGGGAGATTTAGAAATTGCTCTTGAATGTCCGAATGGTACTCAAATTCCCTTAGTTAATTCTTATAGTCCCGGGTTTATTCCTGGAGGAACTAGTGGTGGTAATACTTTTTTAGGGCACCCTTTCGATGATGGTGGAGGTGGTGGAGCCGGAATAGGTTGGGAATATTGTTTTAGTTCAGCTTTTAATACAATTCCAGGATCAATGACGGCTAACCTTGGAAATACAGTTCCAGTTTCTTTTATCCCTGCAAACCCACCAACTCAGCCGACTGATTTGTCAGCGGGGAATTCAATAGATCCTTCGTCAGTTTACGAACCAGAATCATCTTTTGCTGGTTTTGCCGGTTGCCCGGTTAATGGTCAATGGACTATAATTGTTCAAGATAATTTGGGGACAGATGATGGTTGGATATTTGAATGGGGACTTTATTTTGACCCTTCGTTTTTCCCTGGAAATACAGGGTATCAAAATACAATCGTAACTGAAGATTGGCAGAATCACCCAACAATCGTTTCAGGTCAAAATGATACTTTATTAGTTGTTCAACCTGATACACCTGGGTACACCTATTATGTGTATGAAATTACTGATGATTTCGGTTGTGATTATGATACTACGGTTGCGTTGTATGCGTTGCCTCAACCAACCATTTTTAGCGATACAATCGGGTGTGATTTAGGTTATTTCGTCAATGGGACTCAATCTTACGATGGTGGAGTTTGGTCTGCAGCTGATACGTCGATAACATTTTCGCCTTCAGATAGTGTTGAAAATCCAGGGATTTTTACTTCAACACCAGGTGTGTATACAATAACGTATACGGATAATGCTTGTAATACTTCTGTTACAGCAGAGATTGACTTCCCACCTTATCCTTATACATATTTGTCAGATACAGTGTTATGTAATGGTGTGGTGTATGAATTGACAGCTCCAAATTATAATTCATATTCTACAAATTTCACTTGGAATACTGGAACAACAGGACCGACAATAAATATTGATAGTCCAGGTATGTATATTGTGACAATGAGTAATGTCTGTCATACGAAACAGGATACAGTTAATATTGAGTATAAATTATGTGATATTGATGCTCCAAATGTTCTGTCGTTGGCTGAAGGGTCTCAAAATTCACTTTGGTACGTGAAAGCAGAAGGGTTAACAGAGTTTAATCTGATAATCACAAATAGATGGGGGAACGTTGTTTATGAATGCAACAATTCTTCAGGTATTTGTTATTGGGATGGAAGAAATAAAGGAGGTCTTTTTGTAGAGGAAGGAACTTATTTTTATATCATTGATGCAATGGTTGAAGGTGGAGAAGAACTTCAAAAACATGGATTTATCGAAGTGGTTCGATAAGAATTTCACGAGTTATCAAAAAGGGCAATTTTTTAATTGCCCTTTTTTTATGCCCAATTGTTTGCTATATTATAGACATCGTTACTTTTACATAAATACAACTCGAATTAGATGAAAAAAATAGGTGTTAACGGTTTTGGCCGTATAGGTAGATATTTCACTCGCATGTCTTTGGACAATCCAAATGTTGACGTTGCGGTAGTAAATGATTTGGCAGACATTCATACGTTAGCCCATTTGTTTAAATACGATAGTGTTCATCGTAGGTTAAGCCATAGTTTTCATATCGATGGCAACAAAATTGTATTTGAGAATGGTAAAGAGATTCACTTTGTATCAATTCGAAATCCGGAAGAGATTAAATGGTCAGATTATGGCGTTGAGATCGTATTGGAATCGACAGGGATTTTTAGAACAAAAGAGCTTGCCTCTAAGCATTTAGTTGGAGGTGCAAAAAAAGTTGTTTTGTCTGCTCCAGCTAAGGATTCGGATACAAGAACAGTTGTTTTAGGAGTTAATGATGAGTTGTTATTAGATACAGACTTAATTGTTTCAAATGCTTCATGTACTACAAATTCAGCAGCGCCAATGGTGAAGGTTATGAAGGAACTTTGCGAAATTGAAAGTGCATTTATCACTACGGTTCATAGTTATACTTCAGATCAACGTTTGCATGATGCACCTCACAGAGATTTAAGAAGAGCACGAGCAGCGGCAGAATCAATAGTACCAACAACAACTGGTGCAGCTAAGGCATTGTCGAAAATATTCCCAGAATTAGAAGGGCATATGGGAGGCTGTGGTATTCGTGTGCCAGTTCCCGACGGCTCAATGACCGATTTGACATTTGTTGTTAAGAATCCGCCTACAGAATCACAGATTAACGAAGCAATGAAAAAGGCAGCTGAGAATGATTTGAAAGGGATTTTAGCGTATACCGAAGATCCGATTGTTTCCGTCGATATTATTGGAAATCCGAACAGTTGTGTGTTCGATTCTCTCCTTACAAGTGTTATTGGTAATATGGTTAAGGTTGTTGGCTGGTATGATAATGAGGCTGGTTATTCAAATCGTTTAATTGATTTAGTACAGAAGTTATAAGTTGAATGAATAGGGCGTTTGGTGTATTGTTGGTTTTGATTTGTTTTCAATTTGGTTTGAAGGCACAGAACTCATTTGGAGCCTTGCACAGTAACTTTACACCTACGAACAGCCTTTATATTAATCCGTCGAGCATTTTAGATGCCAAAGTTTGGTTGGATGTTAATGTTGTTGGAGCCGGGGCTTACCTGAATAACAACCTCGTACATCTTAAAAAGAAAAATTTGTTCTCTGAATTGAGAGATGGAGTCAACGAAACTTCAACTTTGACAGATGATGATGTTGGTTATAATCAGAATCGAAATAGTTACCACGCATACAATAAGAATTTTATTGCAGCACCAAGTGTGGTTTGGAGTCAAGGGAATCATGGGCTGGGCTTATCGTTAGGGGCAAGAAGTTATACTGGGGTTCGGAAGGTCCCAAAATTTGCGGCTCAATTTATTGAAAATGGCGTTCCAGAATAC
>JBFHHS010000276.1:0-3190 GCA_041596895.1 Crocinitomicaceae bacterium
AAACGCATATTGACGATTCAAGAAATGCCGATTGAATTGATGGAGAATGTGTTTGGTAAAAGCGGAATTACCATCTGGAAGAAGGCCAATGGAATTGACAACTCACCAGTTATCCCCTACCAAGAGCGTAAGTCTATTTCTACAGAACGTACCTTTGACAAAGACACGATTGATGTTCAAAAATTAGAAGGAATAATGACAGCCATGGCAGAGAACTTGGTATTTCAACTTCGCAGAGGAAATAAACTGACAGCATGCATCACAGTAAAGATTCGTTACTCAGATTTCCAGACGTACACATTACAGAAGAAAATTCCTTACAGCGCAGCAGATCATACTATAATTCCACTTGTGTTAGAGCTCTATCGTAAACTTTACAACAGACGTGTCTTGGTTCGATTAATTGGAGTTCGCTTCAGTCATTTAGTTGAAGGAGCCCATCAAATTAATCTCTTTGAAGATGTATCCACCTTAGACCTATACAAAGCGATGGATTTAATCCGAAATAAATATGGTGACCGAGCAATTATGCGTGCTTCCGGAATGGATGCAAAAAGTATTAGTCGTTGGAATCCGTTCAATGGAGAACCACCGCCGTTGTTAGCGAATCGACGTAGGTAATTATTCTTTATTATTTATCTTATAACCGAGGCGTATTCCGTAATTGAAATAACCGATACCGTGACCAGAATACTCACCACCAAAATCAGATGAAACTTCAGCACGTTTCATAAAATTGAGACCTACTCCAATAGGAAGATCAATAACTATCGATTCTAAATTAAGTCTAAACGTGAACGTAGGACCGAAAGCGACAAATACTTTTGCAGGAACAATCATCTCCGTCATATTTTCACCATATTCAAAAGGACCATAGACAATATCTTCATCAACCCCCACATAACTCGTGTAACTCGTTCTCGTTTGATTCTTTTTTGAAGTCAACACGTTAAAATCTACAGCTAAACGACTTCCAAGTAAATATTGAAATTTGCTATCCACATCATTCAATACACCCTCGACCCGCAAATCTAATCCAAGATATGCGTACTTCAAATCTAGGTTATAATCAGACCATTTGGTATAATATTTACCGTGCCCATCCTCATAATGCCGTGTAGAAATATGATACGAGCTATACAAATACGTGAGAGAAGCAGCATACCAAATCTTGCGATCTAAAAACCTAACCCCTGCTGAATAATGGTCTGTCCAAAATTCTGATTTAAGTGTTGGAGTTAAGAAGTTCTGTGCAGTAAATACACCCTCTTCATTAGAATAATGATTCTCCCATTCCATCCCTTTCTGGGCACCAACTGTAACATGTAGTTGAGCAAACGAAAATAGAGGAAACAGAATGAAAAGTGAATAAAGGTATTTCATAGATTAAGCTTCGGATTTCTTATTAAAAACATAGCCTAGACGTAAACCAAAGTTAAAATATGGAAACAGGCTATTTTGGGCAGAGTGATATAAATAATCCTCACGAAGTTGAATTCGATTAAAAGGTTGCACACCAATATTAAAAGGAACTTCTATCAATAAATTTTTAACCTTATATCGAAGTGACAATGCAATACCCGTTGAAATAGTATAAGGGGCAACGATATACATGTCAAATTCATCATAATTAAATGACTCAGAAACATTACCACTATTAGACCAAGTAGTCTTAGTTCTTGTAACGTGATCACTTTCTCGAAAGCTCGTATTATAATCAAACTTAATTCCCCCACCTATCAGAAAACCGAAGTTCTTCAGTTCTATAACTCTCTGAGCAATTAACCCAACACCTGCATAAGCATAAGATATTTTTGCACTATAATAATCTGTAGTTGAGTAGTACTTACTAATATAACCACGTGGAACCGAAGCTTCCCTAGAAAAATCATTGTCTAAGTATGAAAATCGTACTGAAAATAATATCCGATCATACTCATAACCAACACTCAATGATGCGGCATTTTTCCATAATGAACTCTGAATAAGTTCATCGTGCTCACCATAGAATAAAAGTTCAAACTCTCGAGTAGCACCGGCAGAAACCTGCCATTGAGAAAATGACAGTAAGGGAAGAAATATGAATAGAATTAACAAGTGCTTCATTACAGCAAGGTAAATCAATTCGCACGAAAGAAAAAATTATTCCTCAGCAAAAACCCTCATGACATCCAATGAGCTTAACATCCCAACAACATCACCATCTTCCATCACAATTAAATGATGAACTCTGTGCTTCACCATAACTCCAGCAGCATCTTTAACGCGCGTATTTTTCAACGCAATATGCACATGCTCAGACATGATATCATTCACTGTTAAGTTCTCATCATGACATTTTGCAACGTCACTCGCAGAAACAATTCCAGCAATAGCACCACCTGTTTCCAATACCGGAATAGCATTCACTCCTTTACGGGAAAACAAATCTTTAAGGTGCGTTACTTTAACCGTTCGCTTCGTTACCGAAACAGGCTTACTCATGATCTCCTCTACTCTCATATTCTTTTGTTTATACCACTAAAGATACAACACAAAGGTTAAATAAAGATGAGTAAAATCAGGTTTTTAAAATTACTTTAAAACTTCGGGCATTTTTGCCTTGAATGCATTCAATCGGGGAATTGAAACTGCCTGTACATAACTGTTATTTGGATTGTTACGTTCGTAATCTTGGTGATAATCTTCTGCATCATAAAAAACTTCAAATGGAATCACCTGAGTTGTTACACGTCCGTACTCTCCGCTTTCTAAAATGGCCGCAATTTTTGTTTCAATAATTGCCTTTTCTTCAGCTGTTTCATAAAAAGCAATTGAACGATATTGAGGACCAGCATCTGGACCTTGACGATTTAGCGTGGACGGATCATGTGAATTAAAAAACACATCCACCAAAGTTGCATAACTCACCACCTCAGGATCATAATACACTTTAACGGCTTCCGCATGTTTAATTCTTCCAGAACTCACTTGACGGTACGTTGGATTTTCAATCTCTCCACCCGAATAGCCCGAAACTGCTTCTTCTACTCCGCGTACCGATTCAAACACAGCTTCAACACACCAAAAACAACCACTCGCAAAGTATGCTGTAGATAATTTTGATAAATCTTTGGCTTCTGCCTTTTCAATTTTAGATTCTACCGCATTAGTTTCATGCGCACATGAAAATAAAGCAAACGATGTTACA
>JBFHHS010000277.1:0-3178 GCA_041596895.1 Crocinitomicaceae bacterium
CATCCCAAAACCATGATATATGCAACCAGTTTGATCATCTATTTTGAAATAATTTAATCAATGGTTTTATAAAGTCTTCGCCTGTTGAAATGGAGGTGCTATCAATACCTGCTTTTTTAAATTCTAAAAACAACTTCTCTTCGAAGTCTTTGAAATTACTCGCGTGTGTTTCTTTAGCCTGGACACTATTCGTATTTACCCATGTTGTTTCACCTGTTTCAGAATTGAACATTTGAACAATTCCCATGTTTGGTAATTCCGCTTCAGCTTCATCCACAAGTCTCAAGGCAACCATATCATGTTTTTTACGGGAAACTTTCATCCCTTCCATGAAATCATTATCGTCCAAGAAATCGCTAATCACAAATGCAATACTTCTTTTCTTCTGTGTATTTCGAAAGAATTTCAATCCTTCATTTAAGTTTGTCCCTTTGCTTGTTGCTTTCATTTCAATAAACTCCCTAAGGATGATTAATGAATGTTTTTTTCCTTTTTTCGGAGCGATGTATTTTTCTACTTTATCTGAAACGAAAATAGCACCGACCTTATCGTTGTTACTGATCGCAGAAAAGGAAAGGACAGCTGCCAATTCTAGTGCGAGGTCTTTTTTTGTTTTCTCTTCCCAGCCAAAGTTTTCAGACCCAGAGACGTCAATAATTAACATAACAGTCAATTCGCGTTCTTCGTCAAATACTTTTACATGAGGCTCGTTAAAACGAGCGGTTACATTCCAATCAATTGTTCTTACTTCATCGCCAAAATGATAATCTCGCACTTCACTAAAAGTCATACCACGACCTTTAAAGGCAGAGTGATATTCACCAGAAAAAATATGTTTGGTGAGTCCCCTTGTCTTGATATCTAAGAGGCGAATTTTTTTAAGAAGTTCTTTGGTATCCATGAATAAGATTAAGGAACCTCTACTTTGTTGATGATTTTGTTTACGATGTCGCTTGCCGAAATATTTTCAGCTTCTGCTTCGTATGTTAAACCCATACGATGTCTCATTACATCTGGAGCTATTGCTCTAATGTCTTCTGGTATAACAAAAGCACGTCCTTGTAAGAATGCAAATGCTTTAGCTGCTAGGGCAAGGTTAATACTTGCTCTTGGCGAACATCCAACGCTAATCATAGGTTCTAAAAAACCAAGGCCATATTTTTCAGGTTGACGAGTTGCATAAACAATGTCAACGATATATTGTTCTATTTTTTCATCCAAATAAACCTGTTTAACTAAATCTCTACATCTTTCGATGTCGGAAGTTGAGACAACATTTTTGGCCTTTGGCATTCCTTCTTGGCGAACGTTTGCACGAATAATTTGTCGTTCTTCCTCTTTTGTAGGGTAACCCAAGAATACTTTTAGCATAAATCGATCTACCTGAGCTTCTGGTAAGGGATAAGTACCTTCCTGTTCAATTGGGTTTTGCGTGGCAAGTACTAAAAATGGTTGTGGTAATTTATATGTTTCGTCTCCAATTGTGATTTGACGTTCTTGCATCGCCTCCAATAAAGCACTTTGAACCTTAGCCGGGGCACGATTGATCTCATCTGCAAGTACAAAGTTTGAGAAGATTGGTCCTTTTTTAACGCTGAAAGTCTCCGTTTTTTGACTGTAAATCAATGTTCCTGTAACATCCGCAGGAAGTAAGTCTGGTGTAAACTGAATTCTACTAAAATCAACATCAATGGCGTCAGAAAGTGTTTTAATGGCAAGTGTTTTTGCTAATCCAGGGACACCCTCTAACAAAACATGGCCATCAGCAAGTAATGCAATCAGTAACCGGTCCATCATATAGGTTTGTCCAACAATAACTTTAGCTACTTCTTCGCGAAGCATATTGATAATCGCGACTTCCTGTTGAATTTTTTCACTGACAATGCGAAGTGCTTCGGCAGGATTCATTGGGTTGTTTAAGTTTTCTGACATAATCGATTTAATAGAACTATCAAAGTTGCAAAGATATGTCCTGCTCCCCTTGATTTTGCTGTTAATTAATGTTAACATTGTTGTGCTAACTATTGATATTTAAAGGGATGGAGATTCGTGAATGTAAAGAATGTGGATTGAAACTTTCGGGACGAAAAGATCAGAAATTTTGTTCGGATTATTGTCGGAATACATACAATAATAGGCAGAATGAAGACTCAACAAAATATATCCGTCGAATCAATAATATATTAAGAAAGAACAGGAGGATATTGTCTTCTTTAAACCCAAGTGGAAAGAAAACTGTAGATGGAATTACGTTGGCTGAAGAGGGGTTTAATTTCCATTATTACACTAATGTATACACCACAAAATCAGGGTCTCAATATTTCTTTTGTTATGAACAAGGGTATTTGAAAACTGAAGACGACCGTTACATGTTAGTACATAAACAGGATTATGTGAAGTGAGATTAGATCCCCGAATAAGCGACTTTGTTTTTTTCGGTTTCTGATATGATTACTTCAATATTAAAGGATGAGTTAATTTTGACTCTTAATAACTTCCAGATTACAATAGCAATGTTTTCAGTTGTTGGGATTATTCCTTTAAATTCTGGACAATCTAAATTTAAATTTCTATGATCGAAACGGTCGAGGACTTCTTTATGCATGATCTCTTTCAGTGATTTTAAATCCATGACAAAACCAGTTTCTGGATTGACATTTCCTTCAATCCAAACTTCTAAAGCATAATTGTGACCATGAAAATTTGGGTGACTGCATTTTCCAAAAACCTCTAGATTTTTTTCATCACTCCATTCGGGTTTGAATAATCGGTGTGCTGCATTAAACGTTTCTCGTCTACAAATCTTCATCTTTCACTTTTGTTATAAATTACGCTTTACAGATATGATGGATACATCATCAGTTTGTTGATTATCTCCAATCCATAAATTGAAGTCGGCCTCAATCATTTTTTGTTGTTCGTCCAAAGGTAAGTTAATGTTGGATTCTAGCAATTCTAATAATCGCCTAAAGGAGTATTTTTTATCCTTTGGTCCACCGAACTGATCCTGGAATCCATCTGAAAAAAGGAAAACATTGTAGCTTGAATTGAAACTAGTGTAGTGGGTATGATATCCTTCGAAAGATTCTTCAATATCACCAATGTGTTTGTTGTCGCCTTTAAACATAGTAAATGCCTCCTTCTCATAGATTAAGAAACGAGATCCAGCACAAGCATA
>JBFHHS010000278.1:0-3177 GCA_041596895.1 Crocinitomicaceae bacterium
CGCATCACAAATTGATCAATAAGAAAGAGGTCTTTATCGCTGAATCGCGTTCTTGGTTGTGCTATTATTAATCCGTCTAAATTGTCTAGTGCATGAACTGAGTCATTAATCGTGATATCTGCTATGTTAAAATAAGGCGAGATTAATGCTCTAACTCGCTGTGTCTGCGGCCAAGTTAACTCGCCGTGACCATGTAAGAATGCAACTCGAGGTTTGGTCTCTTGTGTTGCTCTTCTTAATGCGCTGACCAACATGTATTCCAGATTATTGATTGAGTTCTGGATGATTTCTGACATGTTTCCTAATTGATAAGGTCGTCCTGTTTTGGATCCAGGTAGCAATTGTACGCTTTGAACAGTAGAACCACCATATTCAATGATAGCTCCTGGCCAAAGCATCATTTGATTTTGAGATCCGTCTTTCATGAATACCAAATCCATCGGAAGAATTCCTTTTCCTTCAGCGAAAATGTTTTGAAATAATTCTTGTTGTTCTTGCTCTGTTCCTACGTTTGGATTGATGAATTGATATTCAATGCGATCTCCTGCGTATTGTTTAAATTCCTGTAGTTTGTCTTCAACAGCATTTCGGAAATGGTTGATTTCAGCAGGAAGATTACCTTCCAAGTATATTTTAAGGTTTAACCTCGTTTTAAAATTGTCCGTTTTCTCTAGGTATGAAATGGTTCCTTCAGCCAATGAATAACGTTGATCTTCAGTCATATCATAACGTTGATATACAAAAGAGGAAATGATATTTACGAGAATCACCGCAACAACAACAATGACTAAAAATGTCCAGTTATATAATCCTTTGATAATTTTTTTCTTTTCTGCCATGGTTATTTCTTTAGCGATTTAATCACTGTCAAAGCAGCATAAATGAATATAACAATTACGGATAAGAAGTAAACAATGTTCTTCGTATCAATTACTCCACGTTTAATTCCTTCATAATGGAAAGTCATTCCGAAATATTGCACTACGGTATCAAAACTTCCCATCAAATTATAGGACCCTAATAATGCAAGTCCTCCTATATCTGGCATAAAAACCCAACAGAAAAACAAGGCTAAAATAAAAGCAACGATTTGACTACTTGTCAATGCCGAAGTGAAAATGCCAATAGCAACAAAAGAAGCTCCAAGTAGAATTAACCCAATATACGAAGTGATTGTTGCGCCATGATCGAAAGAACTTGGGTCTAACGATAATTGGACCATTGAGTAATAATAAATTACCGTCGGTAGAATCGCTATCAGCATTAAAGTTACACTGGCGAAGTATTTGGCTAAGAGTATTTTTAAATCTGAAATTGGTCGCGTGAAAAGCAATTCCATTGTTCCTGTTCTTCGTTCTTCAGCAATTGATCGCATCGTGATTGCTGGAATCAAGATTAAAAAGATAATAGGAGATGAGTTAAAGAAGGGAATTAAATCTGCCTCCGTTCCTTCCAGTAAGTTTGCTTCCGTGGATGCAACCCAATGCATAATTCCAGACGCAATCAAATAAATCAAGATAAATACATACCCGATGATTGAACTTAAGAAGCTACGAATTTCTTTGAAGTATAATGCTCTCATTCGTTGGTTTGATTATAAGAATCAAAAGTAAGATTTCTTATCCGAATGGTCAACGCTAAATGGTGAAGTGGTTACATCATTTATTAAGATGTGATTGTTCATTAACAATTGTTTTGATTTTGAGCGCATTGAGTGATTTTGTGAAAATATCACCAAAGGGAAGTGTTAATGGTAGATTTGATCGTGAATTGAATCTGTTTTTCTCGTGATTTCACTGAAGTTATTGATACGATTCCTGTGTGTTTTAATATAATGCGTAGTTCGATTGCTGATTGTTGGGTTTTGAGTGATTAATTCTAATAACCGTAATGACTCGCCATCTTCGTATTGATTGAATTTCCTTGGTGACAGTGTCCCGAAATAATTGTCGCGATGTAAGATTGGATAAAAGAGTAATGCATTGGTGTCTAATGCAAAAACCAGATTTTCAGGAGAGAAACCGTGATTTGTAAGTCCTGCTGTAGCTCTAGCTACCTGAAATCGAGCAATGTAATCAAGGTCAAAGTATACGTGGATCGAATCGCTTTTTTGTCGTGCAATTAAGGAGTTAAAGCTTTTATATGTGTTTACGATTCTAGATTGGTCTTTTTTTAGTTTAACATCTTGACTGATTTTATCTTTTGTCAACAGGTTGAGTTCACTTAGCGTTGTTGTGTTGTTTAAAATGGGAGATTTTAAATCCCCCAATTCCAAATTATACCAGCCTAGTGTGGAAAGGAATTCATTTTTAATTGGCGTTTCAAAATAGTAAAGGTGTTTTTCTGATTGGTTGATTTTAAGTTGGATCAACTCGTTTGGTTGGGCTACAAGGTCAAACTCTTTTGCAAGGGATGAAATTCTATCAGCACTGGGACCAATTCTTTCATAGATAATGAGGTTGAAACGCCTTTGATTGTTAATTGGAATACGTGATTTTATGGCGTAAGATCTGAATTCATTGAACTCATGATTGACCGGGGTTCTTCCGTGTAACTTGACTTTTAACTGAACTACGCGATTTTGATAGGTGAGTGTCGCAATTTTCCAATTGTTTCGTTCTTGGTAAAGTTCATGATTTCCTTCGTTGACTAAAGCGTATAAAGAGTCAAAGTGAATTTTCGTTTCTTGACTAAAATGAAGATGTATTGTTTCTAGGTTCAGTTTTTCTATGAAATCCTTATTTATCGTTTTAAATCCATAGTTTATTTGATTGCCGTATTTGGCATCAATTTTACGTGATGATGTTTGAATGAGATAATAAAGAAGTGAAAGGCAAACTATCCCAATTAATGATAGCAGGAGATATAATTTCTTCATTTTAGAATGCCAAACCAGTGCCGATAATAACCATCAATAGGGCAGTAGCAAGAAAGCCGATGAAAAAGGCCAGTACTTTTTTCTTTTTAGTAACAATGGCAGCAATTATTCCGACAACAGAACATACACCTATAGCGATAAAGAAAAGTGCGGTTATAGCACCTCCAATAGCTTCAATACCATGATTAGCCAGTGTAAGTTTACTTGTTAATAAAGCGATGGAAAGTACAGCAATCTTTTTCATAGATAGAATATTATTTGGCCTCAAAACCATTGAAGTATGCGTTTACACTCCATGC
>JBFHHS010000279.1:0-3155 GCA_041596895.1 Crocinitomicaceae bacterium
AATTTCTGATGGATTTAATGGTACTCCAAGTGGTTTTGATAATTGTTGTGAGTCGGACGAAGGTGATACTTTATGGTATGTGCTTCACGCTGAGGCAAATGCTATATTGAAGGTAGCCAAATCAACACACAACAGTCAAGATGCCACCTTGTATTTAACGCTTTCTCCATGTAAAGACTGTAGTAAACTTGTTGTTCAATCAGGAATAAAACGAGTTGTTTTTATCGACTCATATAAAGACACAAGTGGCATTGATTTTTTGCGTGAAGCGGGAGTTGAGGTTGCACAAATAGAAAAACCATTTGATGGAAAATAATCAAAAATCTACTTCATACTGGATTCCAATTGTTATGGCTATTTGCTTGGCAGTTGGTTTATTCTTAGGGAATGTTCTGGCTCCAAAAACAACTGTAGGTACTGCAGCTTCAGATTCGCAATCACAAAAAATTCAAGATATTATTCATGTTTTGGATAATAGTTATGTGGATTCTGTAGATTATGACGATTTGTTTGAGTCCACAATAAGCGATATGCTTCATAAGCTTGATCCGCATAGTAATTATATTCCAGCGAGAGACTTAAAAGCGATCAATGAATCTATTGAAGGTCGTTTTGGTGGTGTCGGAATTCGATTTTTTATCATTCGAGATACGGTTTGTATTACAAACGTTTTGCCAGGTTCTCCAGCAATGAAGTCGGGATTGAAAGCAGGAGATAAAATACTTGGAGTAGATAAAGAAAAATTGGATAAAACAATCACCAACGATGGTGTGATGGGCTTGCTAAAAGGATTGGAAAACACAGATGTGCACTTAACGATTTTGCGTGATGGTAAGCAAATTAAAAAGAAAGTAACCCGTGGATCAATTCCAGTTGAATCTGTTGTTGCTGCTTATATGATGACAGATAAAGTCGGATACATTCGTATTGATCAGTTCTCAATGTCAACGGCTATGGAGTTTTTGTTTGCGGCTCAAAATTTAAAACAGCAAGGATTAAAGAAATTGATTATTGACGTGCGAGGTAACGGCGGAGGTTTACTTACAGGTGCTACGGACATTGCAGATGCATTTCTACCTGCAGGAACGCCAATTGTTGAAACAAAAGGTGAACACTCACCCTCTTACATTTACCGTGCGACAAGAAATACTGAATTGGCAGATGTGGAAGTTGCGGTCTTGATTAATTCAAATAGTGCATCGGCTTCTGAAATTTTAGCTGGAGCACTTCAAGATAATGACAGAGGTACCATTATTGGTAGAAGATCCTTTGGTAAGGGATTGGTGCAAGAAGATAAGTTGTTGAGAGATGGTAGTAACTTGCGACTTACCATTGCGCGTTATTATACGCCAACTGGACGTTGTATTCAAAAACCATATTCAGGAGATTATCATTCGTATTATGAGGATCAAATGGATCGGTATGAAAATGGTGAAATGTACAAGGTTGATTCGTCACTTTTTGTTGATTCATTAAAATATACAACGCCTAAAGGAAAGGTTGTTTATGGTGGTGGTGGAATCATGCCCGATGTATTTATACCTTATGATACAGTGGGTTCAAGTTGGTATTTTACCGAATTGAGATATTCAAGCGTATTCACCACATTCGCTTTTGATTACGTGCAAGATAAACGCAGTAAATGGAGTTCGCCTCAAGCATTCAACAAAGCGTTTAGAGTTACGGACGACATCTTGATGCGTTTCGTGAAGTTCGCTGAATCTGAATATGGGATAAAAAGAAATGCCGTTGATATTGAAACAAGCAAAGTTCTAATTGCTCAGAAAATTAAAGGCGAAATTGCACGACAAATATGGGTAGAACAAGGTTACTTCCAAGTGGTAAATTCAGAAGATGTTGATGTTCAAGAAGCATTGAAGTTTTTACGTTAACGCTTTATAACGCGTTGATGTGAAAGTTCTCCATTGATATTGATAGAAAGAAAATACATGCCAGGCTCAACAGGGTCATTATTGTCGTTGGCTCCGTTCCAAACTAAGTGAAGTTCATTGTTTTGAACCGTTACATTGGATGCTAGTCGATTTACTATCGCTCCTTTATTATCAAATACATATACTGATACCTGATCTCCAGTCTTAACTTGGTTTGTATACACGTTTAATTCATTCCCGAAAGGATTTGGATAGACGTTGAAGGTTGTGGGTCCAAATTCTTCTTCGATGAGGTCGTTTACACTCAAATTCATCAAACTATCTAAGTTATACGTTTCATCACCCGGGAAATACAACATGTAGTGCATGTACGTAAGCATCATTTCATCACTTGTATTTAATCCTGCATAAACTGTAATGGGTGGATTGTTAGGGTTGTGAAGATTCCCTGCCGTATTGTCGTAAGTTGCTTCGGAATGCAAGACGGTTCCAGCTTCTGCCTTTTGTATGTTCTTATAGAAATAGAAATCTTGCCATTCAAAATCCCAATGTGGAATATCTATAAGTTTCAGTGTATCATTATTTGGCTTAATGCCATACACTTTCATCTCTTGTCCCAATAAATGCATGTGCGGGAACACACTTAATAACGAATAGTTAAATGGTAATCCACCTGAGGCAGGGTATTGAGCTGTAACATCTGTAAATTGATCGGGCGGTAAAGAGAATCCCCAGTTTTGAAGGACAGGAGCAGTTGAAACTTGTCTAATTCCTGTTTCCCCTGGAGGATAAAAATGGAAAATTACTTTCGTACTATCGTATTCGCCATAACTTCCTTCGGGATAATGCATCGCAAAAATTACTTGAGAATTTGCCGGCATCGTCATACCTAATTTAAGTGGTGCTGAAGTTGGTAAAGTCAGCGGTGTACTGCCGGGTGTATATCCCATCACCAGTGAAGCATTATTTGAACTTGGTCCTCCGCAATCTCCGCCAACAGTATCTGTAACACAAGAACTTGTTGGGTCGACATAAATCAGTGCGTGATGCACAATTTCATAGTTTCCGGGTACAATTTCTATGGCTTTGATTACACGGTCGGCTGGCAATCCTGAAGGCAATGCAAAACAAACATAATCGTCTCCAGATGCAGTCGCTTTACTCATGTAGGTAGGAATCTGCAATTCTAAATCTCCTCCACCCAATTGAGCACCATTTTGATATACTGGCGGTGGCGGTGTGTTAGACGGTGTTCCTTCAGGA
>JBFHHS010000280.1:0-3148 GCA_041596895.1 Crocinitomicaceae bacterium
ATCCAATGATTTTTTATCCGCTCTCATGCCATTGCACCCTATAATCTCATCATTAACGCTAATCCCTGCATCTTCGGCGGATGAATTGCTTCTTATAGCCTTTACTATAGTTTTACCTCCCGCATCACTTAAACTCATCCCAACACTGGCTTCAGGCTTACCAACATACTCAACCTTGACTCCCAACGGCGAAAAAACAGCATTATAATCTGGAATTTCAGTGCCATCGATAAAATCTACGTAAAACTGATCCATATTTTCACCTAAGAAATCTTCCAATTCCATTTTAAATTCGCTTTCTGAGAACCCACGATTCTTTTTCTTATAATACTCACTATAAATGTGCTGCATAAAATCATCCAGACTTTTCTTCCCTTTGTATTTTTTAATAATTTTTGCATCAAGCATCATTGCAATCACTGAACCACGCGAATAATAAGACATTGTAGTGTTATGACTATTTTCATGTGGGCGATATGCTTTAATCCACGCATCAAAACTAGCATGTGCAACAGGTTGAACACGAGACCCTGTGGACCCTTCCACGTAATTCAAGCTACTAAACATACTATTCAATAAATCAATTTGAGAATAATATCCTGCGCGAAGCAATATCATTTTCTCATAGTATGAAGTAAATCCCTCCATCACCCACAAAAGCGATGTATAGTTTTCCTCATCATAGTTAAAAGGTCCTAATTCAACAGGGCGAATTCGTTTTACATTCCATAAATGAAAATACTCATGTGCCACCAACTTTAAGAAACCTAAATATTCGGCCCCAGTATACGTCCATCTATTCACACTCAGCACCGTTGAATTGGTATGTTCAAGTCCCCCTTGTGCATTGACTACATTATGAATAATAAACGTATATTCTTTATTTGGATTTTCTCCAAAAATAGCAGTTGCACTCTCGACAACTTTAGCCATGTCTTTTTTAAGTGTATCAATATTATAGTTTCCAAAACCATACATAGCAACATCATGCCTTACTCCTGCTGCTTCAAAAGAAAATGAACGTTGATTTCCTATTTCAATGGGACAATCAACCAACTGATCATAATTATCAAACTCAAAAACGGTAGAGCCATCTTTTAAAAGTCCTTCAGAAGATTCTTTTAATGCAGTGGTAATTACCTTAAATGATTCATGGGGAAAAACCTCTACTTGACCTTTTTTGTCCTTTGCTCCCTCCACATACATGAAGACTCCAGAACCACTGACAAAACCATGAGTTAAATCTAAAAAGCTCGTTCTAACTGAAAGTTCAAAGGCATACACTTCATACTTTACTGAAATTTTCTTTCCCTTACAATTCGAAACTTTCCAAGTATTCTTATTCGTTTTTTTAACTGGAAGTTCATTTCCGTTGTTATCAAACGCTTTCACAAGATTTACATTTTTAGCAAACTCACGAGCTAAATAAGAACCGGGCGCCCAGATTGGCATTTTCACATTAATCTCGTTTGCTTTAATATCACTGATTTCCATTTCAACATGGTAATAGTGATTTTGAGGTTTCGGCATCTTTAAATTGTACTTCACGTTTTGTGAAAACGACAAAGAAACTAGCATGGAAACCAGCACGAAGATTGAATATTTAAGCATAAAATTGTATTTTTCTTTCAAAGATAAGAAAACCGACAAGGTTTTATAGGAATCAATTACTCCCTTATTTTTTCTTTAAATTAAAATAAAGAAAGTAACTTCGAAACGTAATTAATAACGATAAACACAAATAAGATGCCTAGAATTTTTTCGGTACTACTTTTTGCCTCACTTTTATTTGCCAGCTGTAAACAAGAACCTACAGGGAATGACACAGATTTAAACACTGGTGAATTATCTTCATTACAGAATAAAATCAATCAATTAGAGCTTGACAATGCGATGAAGGATTCCGTTATTAATGAGTCCCTAGCATTTTTCAATGAAATCAAGTCAAACTTGGAAGCGATTGGTATCCGTAAAGATGAAATTAGAGCGATTTCAGGAAACAGTGAAATCTCTGGTGATGACAAAGAATGGATATTAGAAGAAATTCAACATATCAATTATTTACGTGAGGACAATGCCCGTAAAGTTCGTCAGATGCAAGATCAGATGAAAAAGAATGGTGTAAAAATCAAGGAACTTGAAGTGATGATAGAATCTTTGATGAAAGACATTCAGTGGAAGGATGAACAAATCACAATGCTTCAATCAGAGTTAAATAACTTAGACCGTGAATACTCAGCATTATTTGATGCATACCAAGAGCAAGCCATTAAGCTAGACGCTGTTACGGATGAAATGAATTCTGTTTACTATTCATACGGTACTGAAGAAGAATTAAGAGACAACGGTGTTATTGAAAAGAAAAATGGATTTATGGGTATTGGTAAAAAGACATCACTTAAGGATGACTTGAATGATCAATACTTTACGCGCGTGGATGGAACAAAGGTTTCAACTATCAAAATAGTCGGAGAAGACATGCGTTTTATTACATATCATCCGAAATCATCTTATCAACTTAATCCGAGTGGAAACGGAACAACGATCAAAATTTTAGACCATTCAGAATTCTGGAAAATCTCAAAGTATCTTGTCGTAATCGTAGATTAATCCTGTATGAAAGAATTAAATCCGGATAAATTTCAGAGTCCGGTTCCTTTTCTAATCACGTTTCGAAATCTCATTTTTGGAAAAGAAAAGCCTGACGTGTACACTCAAATCACATTTATCATAAACATGATGATTTGGGTAACGTTTATGCTGTGGAATATTATCAGTTACTTCACGATTACAATGCGATCGGTAATTTTTGAACAAAAAGGGATTCCTGTTGAAACAATTATACAGAAACGTGGGATTGAATTGGGATTTGAACCAAATGAATTCTTACCTCGTTTATTGACGTTTCACGCCATCGCAATTATCTGTTGGGGACTTGTTTTTTTCGACTTAATCTTATTATATAGAAAGAAGAAGCAATTCTCTTATTTCATTTTAGGAGGAACAGTGTTTTATCTTGGAATGAGTATTTTCTACTTGAGCTTTGATTATTTCTTACAGGACACAACGTCATTTGACAAGGTCGCTTTATTGATACTAATCTCAAGCATTAGTTTGCATGCTTTCTTAATGAAAAATGAACGTTCAG
>JBFHHS010000281.1:0-3121 GCA_041596895.1 Crocinitomicaceae bacterium
ATTCACGCTGGAGTTCGTTTACGTTATGTTCCAATGACAGCGAAACGTATTACTGGAATTGTTTCTCGTGGAGGATCAATTATGGCGAAATGGTGTTTAGCACATCACACAGAAAGTTTCTTGTACACACACTTTGAAGAGATTTGTGAGATTATGAAAGCGTACGACGTAGCCTTCTCATTAGGAGATGGTCTTCGTCCTGGTTGTATCGCTGATGCGAATGATGAAGCACAATTTGCTGAGTTAGAAACATTGGGTGAGTTAACAAAAATCGCTTGGAAACATGACGTTCAGACATTCATCGAAGGTCCAGGTCACGTTCCAATGCACATGATTAAAGCAAACATGGATAAGCAATTAGAAGCTTGTTCAGAAGCACCTTTCTACACATTAGGACCGCTTACAACAGATATCGCACCAGGTTACGATCACATTACTTCAGGTATTGGAGCAGCAATGATTGGTTGGTTCGGTTGTGCAATGTTATGCTACGTAACTCCAAAAGAGCACTTAGGTTTACCGAATAAAGAGGATGTTAGAACGGGTGTTGTGACGTATAAGTTAGCTGCGCATGCGGCCGATTTAGCAAAAGGTCACCCAGGAGCACAACATAGAGATGATGCTTTAAGTAAAGCACGTTTTGAGTTCAGATGGATGGATCAATTTAACTTATCACTCGATCCAGAATTGGCAAGAGAATATCACGATGAGACATTGCCAGCAGAAGGAGCGAAGATTGCGCATTTCTGTTCAATGTGTGGACCAAAATTCTGTTCTATGAAAATTTCGCAAGAAGTACGTGATTTCGCCGCTGAAAATAAAGTGGAGGGAGATGAGGTATTCGCGAAAGGAATGGAAGAGAAATCGAAAGAGTTTAAAGAGAAAGGAAGCGAAGTTTATTTGTAGGATTTGGAAGTTCCCCGACTTAACCGTCGGGGCGGGCTTTCCCCTGTATCTTTTTTGTAAAAAAAAAAGGATGTCGGTACAATCCCTAACTCATGTTTGAAATGATTGCATTAATCGCATCGGAACAAGACTTAAATCGTGAAACAGAAATTCTAAATGAATTGTTTGAGGAAGGATTGCGTTTTTTCCACGTGCGAAAACCAGGTAAATCCAAGGAGGAAATCCGAGCTTACTTGAATAAGATTCATCCAGAACATCACAAGAACGTCGTTTTACATCAATTCCATGACCTTACAGCTGAATTTCAATTGAAAGGAGTTCACTTGCAAGAACAAAAGCGAAGAGATTTAAATACGGAACTTGAGCGTTATGTGGAAGACCATCGAAAAAAGGGATGCACAGTAAGTAGCTCATTCCATGAGGTCGAAGAATTGGAGGCATGCTCTACAACATTCGATTATCATTTGTTGAGTCCAATATTTACTTCAATATCTAAAAATGGATATGAAGGTCGTGGGTTCAACGTTCAAAGCAGTCAAAAAAAGATTGTTGGAATGGGAGGCGTAAATGTGGATACAATTGAGCAAATAATTGAATTAGGTTTTAAAGGCATAGGAGTTTTAGGAGGCGTTTGGAATGCCGATGATCCAGTGCAAGCATTTAGGCTAATTCGAGATAAACACGCAGAAATATTTCAAGTTAAAACATGAAGACAAGACCAAACATATTAACCATTGCAGGCTTTGATCCAACAAATGGGGCGGGCTTAACTGCAGATGTAAAAACATTTGAAAATTTGAAGTGTTATGGTTTTGCCGTGCAAACAGCGAATACCGTTCAATCGGATAACGAATTTCTGTCCTGTCATTGGCAACCAATGGAAGTGATTAAGTCTCAAATTTCCATTTTATTCGGTCGTTTTGATATCGACTTTGTGAAAATTGGAATCGTTGAAAACTGGCAGGTTTTGAATGAAATCGTTGATCATGTTTTAAGCTTCAATAAAAAAGCGGTCATTGTTTTAGATCCGGTATTGCATGCAAGTTCAAACTTTGAGTTTCATGCTGGGAACAACGATGAATTGGATCAGTTACTAGCGAAAATCACGTTGATAACTCCAAATTACAATGAAATTAAAGCATTGTATCCTGAAAAGGAAGTGGAGGACACGATTGCGCACATGCAAAAATCAACGAGTGTTCTATTGAAAGGCGGACATCGTGAAGAGGCCATTGGACAAGATGAATTGTTCATCAAAGGCGTCGACAAATATGTTTTCAATCCTAAGATGAAGAACGTTTCTGAGAAACATGGAAGTGGTTGTGTTTTATCTTCAGCAATAACATCTTACTTAGCACTAAACTACCCGTTAATCAAAGCATGTTACAGAGGTAAAATGTACACCGAGAAATTATTAAGCTCAAATAAATCCTTACTTGGTTATCATAAATAGAAGGTTAGAATTTAAGAACAGAAGAAGTTAAGTAGACAGTTAGTATGATAAAAACAACGTCATTTGAAGATTTATTAGTTTGGAAGAAAGCACATGAATTTGTTCTTTCTACTTATACGCTTACAAACAATTTCCCCTCTGAAGAGAAGTTTGGATTAACAAGCCAGTTAAGACGTGCTGCCGTTTCTATTGCGGCCAACATTGCTGAAGGGTACAAGAAACAAGGGACTAAAGACAAATTACGATTTTACAATATTGCTCAAGGATCCCTGGAAGAGTGCCGTTACTATTTAATCCTAACAAAGGATTTAGGATATCAAAAGGATGTTACGAAGGAAAAGGAACAATTGATCGAGGTTAGTAAAATGCTAAACGCTTATTGTGTAACAATTAAAAAATCTCTAGGATAATGGAAACAGTTAAAAATAACGTTGAGCCTACTCAAAAACTAGACTTAACTTCTTATTTCTTTAACTACTTACATGCTTAAAATATGGAAAAATTATACTACATATCGCAAGGAAATCGCATCGAAAACCACCTACAAAATATTGAAAAAGTATGTGAAGCTGGATGTCGTTTGGTGCAATTGAGATTGAAAGAAGTTACGCAAGATGAATACAATGAAACTGCAGCTAAGGCTAAGTCAATTTGTGATCGTTTTGGAGCAACTTTAATCGTAAATGATAACATCGAAGCTGCAATAGCATCTGGAGCACACGGAATTCACCTTGGAAAGAATGATAGATCTCCCGTTGAGGC
>JBFHHS010000282.1:0-3117 GCA_041596895.1 Crocinitomicaceae bacterium
CGAACCTTTTGCAGATTCGAGTGCCATTCCAACAACATTGGTTTCTAAGATGGCACGGAAAGATGTCACTGTTGCGTTGAGCGCTGATGGAGGTGATGAGATTTTCGCTGGATACAATCGTTACGATTACATGACGAAGTACGGGAAGAAGTTAAATCAAATCCCTGGATTTGTGCGTTCGGCTATGGTTGGAGTGATGAATACCGTTCCTTCAGAGCGTATTCCAGTATTAAAGAACAAATACAACTTTCACAACCGCTACGAAAAACTGAAAGGCGTATTGAAGAATCCTTCAGATCAAGATATCATGTTGAGTTTGAGTCAGCAATTTACAGATGCACAAATGAAATCATTCATGGCCTGTGACTTTGCTCCCTTGAACACACTTTACCATAGCAACGAATTAAAACCTGAGTTCCATTCTCCCCTTGCTTACATGATGGCTGTTGATTATCAAACGTATATGCTGGATGACATTCTTCAGAAAGTTGACCGCGCAACAATGTCGCAAAGTTTAGAAGGAAGAGAACCCATGTTAGATCATCGCATAGTTGAATTTGCAGCGCAATTGCCTGATGAATACAAATACAAAGACGGCGTAAAAAAACGTATTTTAAGAGATATAGTTCACGATTACATACCAACAGAATTGCTCGATCGACCCAAAATGGGGTTTGCGATACCTATTGCCAAGTGGTTGAGCAATGAATTGCGTGATCATGTTGAAAGCTATTTGAACCAAGAAAAAATAAACGAACAAGGACTGTTTAACTGGGAGTATATCGCAACCATAAAAGACGCCTTTTTCAATGGAAGAAAAGAATATGACACTAAAATTTGGTACATTTTAATGTTCCAAATGTGGTATGAACGCTGGATGGACTAAACCAAATTGATTATTAAAAAAGTACTTTACATATCGTATGATGGGATGACAGACCCATTGGGTCAGTCGCAGGTTTTACCATACTTAAAAGGTTTGACGCAAAAAGGATATCAATTTCACTTGATTAGTTTTGAGAAAAACGAGAAGTTCAATCAACACAAACGTCATATTCAAACCATTTGTGATGAAGCAGGAATTGTCTGGCACCCTCAAGATTACCGTAATGAAGGAGGACTAAAGAAAACCATACGGCAAGTTCAGAAGATGAAGAAGGTTGCGACGTATTTACACCAACGTCACCAATTCGAAATTGTGCACTGTCGCAGTTACATTTCCGCATTAATTGGAATGAAATTAAAACGCAAGTATGGATTAAAGTTCGTATTTGACATGCGTGGTTTCTGGGCCGATGAGCGCATCGATGGAGGAATCTGGTCGTTAAAAAATCCAGTTTACAAAACGATTTATAACTATTTCAAGCGCAAGGAGATTCAATTCTTCAATTCATCAGACTACACGATATCCTTAACGGACAATGGTAAAAATGAAATTCTCTCTTGGCCTAAGATAAAAAAGGACATTCGAATTCAAGTGATACCTTGTTGCGTAGACTTGAATTTATTTGATCCAAAAAAAATCAACAATCAGCAATTAAATGAAGCGCAGTCTAAATTGAATCTAGAACCAGACCAATACGTATTGGGGTATGTTGGTTCCATTGGTACTTGGTACATGCTGGATGAAATGTTGGACTATTTTAAAGTGCTCCAATCCGAAAAAAACAACGCTAAATTCTTATTTGTTAGCGGTGAATCGAAATCGAAAATCGTAACAGAAGCAGAAGCAAAAGGCATTGACTCTTCTAGAATTGAAGTCATCTCTGTGCTACACAATGAAGTTCCTTTGTATATCTCCTTATTTGACGCATCGATCTTTTTCATTCGCGCTACCTATTCCAAGAAAGCATCCTCTCCAACTAAACAAGGAGAAATAATGGCGATGGGAATACCTTTGGTTTGCAACTCAGGTGTAGGCGATACTGATGAAATAGTAAAACGATATCACGCTGGGAACGTCATAGAAACATTTGACGAAAAATCATATGCTTCAAATATCATTGATGCATCCTCGTTCAACATCGAAGAAATAAAACAGGGAGCAGCATCCTACTTTTCGTTGAAGGAAGGTGTGGAACGTTATGCAACCGTTTACAAATCAATTTATGAGTAAGCGCATCGCATTTATTGCACCCTACCCGTTTTCACAAGCACCCTCACAACGGTTTCGCTTTGAACAATATATAGACGCCCTTCGAGATCATGGTTTTGAAGTAAATGAATACGCATTTTTAGACGACAAAGGTTGGGCTACCCTTTATAAAGAAGGATCGACACTAACAAAAGCAATGGCCATGTTACGCAGCTTTTTCCGAAGGTTTTTGCTCTTATTTAAACTCTCCGGAATAGATTACGTATTCATTCACCGCGAAGCCTCAATGATTGGTCCACCCATATTTGAATGGATTATAGCCAAGATACTCCGAAAGAAATACATCTATGACTTTGACGATGCCATTTGGCTACCAAACTACAGTGAAACGAATGCCAAATTTCACAAACTGAAAGCCTACGGAAAGGTTAAAAAAATCATCAAATGGGCAGATCAGGTTGTAGTTGGAAATGATCACTTGAAAAAATATGCATTGCAGTTTAACTCCAACGTTCAAATCATTCCTACAACCATAGATTTGAAACACACCCATACAATTACAACAGCACATACCAATCCTGTAGTGATAGGTTGGACAGGGACTCATACAACAGTGAAATATTTAGATCAAATTGTTCCTGTACTTCAAAAATTGGAAAACGATTATACATTCGAGTTTCGTGTCATTTCGAACCAAGCCCCAGAATTTGAATTGAAATCATTGAACTTTGTGCCATGGAATAAATCAACAGAAATTGAAGATTTAGCAAAAATCAACATTGGGATTATGCCTATGGAAGATTCTAAATGGTCGCGTGGGAAATGTGGTTTCAAGGGATTGCAATACATGGCTTTAGAAATCCCTGCGATCATGTCGCCCGTTGGAGTAAATACAGAAATTGTAAAAGACGGAGAAAACGGATTCCTTTGCGACACACCTAACGAGTGGGAACAAACTTTACGTAAACTCATTGAGGACATACCATTAAGAAAAGAAATTGGGCCTGCTGCGCCTGGGCGCG
>JBFHHS010000283.1:0-3115 GCA_041596895.1 Crocinitomicaceae bacterium
GTACTTATCACTTCTGATGTGGGAGTGGAGACTACTTTAAAAATTATTGAAAAAATTGAATCTCGCGTTGCTCGTGATAAAGTTCTTGGGGTCGATGAACTAAACTCTGTTTTAAAAGAGGAAATAGCTAACTTACTCGAAGAAAATAATTCTGTTGATAATTTAGATTTTTCTATTCCAAAACATGCTGATGGCCCCCATGTGATCATGGTTGTCGGTGTGAATGGAGTCGGTAAAACAACAACAATCGGTAAATTGGCTCATCAATACAAGCAAGCTGGACATAAAGTTGTGCTTGGTGCATCAGATACATTCAGAGCCGCAGCGGTTGATCAGTTGATTATTTGGGCTGAAAGGGTAGGTGTTCCAATTGTACAGCAAGGAATGGGCGCAGATCCTGCATCCGTTGCTTTCGATGCATTGCAATCAGCAAAATCTCAGAATGCAGATGTTGTTATTATTGATACTGCTGGTAGACTTCATAATAAGGTGAACCTAATGAATGAGTTGGGTAAAATAAAACGTGTAATGGATAAGGTTATACCTGATGCTCCACATGAGGTTATGCTGGTGTTGGATGGTTCAACGGGACAAAATGCGTATGAGCAGGCTAAGCAATTTGCCGCAACAACAGATATCAATGCCTTAGCAATCACAAAACTTGATGGTACGGCCAAAGGAGGTGTGGTTATAGGTATTTCTGATCAAATGAAAATTCCAGTTAAATATATTGGGGTAGGAGAAGGTATAAATGATTTGCAGCCTTTCAATAGAGTTGAGTTTGTTGATTCTCTTTTTTCATAAATAATACTATTCTTTGTCAAGGATAAATGAAAGGTTCACTTTGTGTGAACCTTTTTTCTTTTGAAGAAGAATGTGTGCATAGTAGTTTTTTTAGTTGGGAATCTGTATTTTAGAACCGCTAAAACTATTTAATTTATGAAACGAGTGTACTCCTCTCTATCCACTAGGCATGTCTTAGTGGCAATTTTGTTTGCTTTATTTTCGATAACACAGCTAAATGCCCAACAGGTAATAAGGTGTGCTACAACGTATGTTGATTCAATTCGTCATGCGGAAAATCCTAACTTACAAACCAATGATGAATTTGAAGAATGGCTTCAAAAGGAAATCATGCACAAAAAAAATGCGCCTAAAACTAAGGTCAATATTAATGGTGTGTATTATATTCCAATTGTTGTCCATGTTGTTCATAATGGCGAAGCCATTGGAACAGGAACGAATTTATCTGTTGCAACAATTCAATCTCAAATTGATGTTCTAAACGAAGATTTTAGAAGAATCTCAGGAACAAATGGATTCAATTCTCATCCTGATGGAGCAGATACAGAAATAGAATTCTGCTTGGCCAAAAGAAGACCTGATGGAACTGCTTTTCCTCCAGGTGAAGATGGTATTAATCGTATTAATCGAAATACAGCTGGTTTTACTGCGCCTCCTTACGCTACAGCATATATTAATGGTACTATTAAGCCATATACAACAACAACTGGGCCGTTGGCTTGGGATGCTTCTGTATATATGAATTTTTGGTCGATGGACCTCTCTGGTGGATTGCTAGGGTATGCGCAGTTTCCAACAACTGTTCTGGGTGGAATGGATTGTGGTTCACAAAGTGCGAGCACTGATGGTGTTGTTATGTTATATTCTAGTATTGGTAAATCTGCAGTTACTGGAAATGGTGGTGTATATAATGAAGGAAGAACAGCTACACACGAAATTGGTCACTGGATGGGATTACGTCACATCTGGGGTGATGGTGGTTGTGGAGTAGATGATTACTGCTTGGATACTCCTGAGTCTGATGCCGCAAATTATGGTTGTCCATCAGGACATGTGTCTTGTAGCTCTACGGATATGATTGAGAATTATATGGATTACACGGACGATTTGTGTATGAATATATTTACCAATGATCAAAAAATGAGAATGAGAACAGTTATGGAAAGTAGCACAATTCGTGCATCTTTGATTAACTCGGATGCATGTACTCCTCCTGCCGTAAGTGATGCGTCTATTATTAATATCTTATCTCCTTTCGGTGATAATTGTCCAGGTTCGATTACGCCAACTGTTACTCTTAGAAATAGAGGGTCTTCTAATTTAACTTCTGCAACTATTGAATATACGATTGATGGTGGTACTCCAGTTTCATTCAATTGGACGGGCTCAATTGCTCCAGGTGCTGAGGCAAATATTAACCTTCCAGCTTTTACAGCAACTCTTGGGAATCATACTATTCAAGCATATTCACTTTTACCGAATGGAGTTACTGATCCAGATCCAACATTTGATACTACAACTTTATTGTTCGCTATTTCAAATGGAATAGCACCAAATTATACACAAGATTTTGACGGAGGTGTTTTTGCTCCTGATTTAAGATGGTCTGTGGTTAATCCAAACTCTGATTGTTATGAATGGGTTGGTGGAACTGGTGTTTCAAGTACGGGAGTTACGAATAACGCTACGGCCTTAATGACAAACTTCGGTAATGCTTCTGGGCAAGAAGAATATTTATATACACCGATTTTTATCCTTCCTTGTAATGCAACTGCTGCTCAAATGGATTTTGATGTTGCTTATAGAAGAAGAACTACAGGAAGTACAGATGAGTTAAGAGTTGAGATTTCAGAAGATTGTGGTGCAACTTGGTCAAATATTTATACTAAGTCTGGTAACACGCTTTCTACAGTGACTGGTACTCAGAATTCATATTATGCACCGACCGCTGCAGGTGAATGGAGAAATGAAGTTGAAGACTTGATGGCTTATGTTACTGGGACTTCTAAAAGCATTCAATTTAGATTTATTGGTAATAATAATGGAAATGGTGGAAATATATATGTTGATAATTTCAATTTTACAGCCACAACTCCAGGTGAAATCAATATTGTAGCAAGTGGTAATGATATTCTTGATGGTGGATTCTATAATTATGGAACAGTTGCCCAAGGTTCAACAACTACTGCAACATTCACAATTGAGAATACTGGAACTTCAGATTTAATTTTGACAGGACCAATAACAGTTTCTGGATCTGAGTTTACGTTGAATTCAACATTTGGAACGACAACAGTTCCAGCTGGTGGGA
>JBFHHS010000284.1:0-3105 GCA_041596895.1 Crocinitomicaceae bacterium
ATTTATGCTACAGGAAACACATTGACACTTCCAACTTCTTGGTATGTTCAAAACCAAGATCTATTGTTTAATTATGGCAAGCGAAACTCAACCCGCATGGCTCCCTATCACCGACTAGATATTTCCGCTACGTGGTATGGAAAAGAATACAAAGACAAAGTCGACATTGAAACAGGTGAAGTGATTCAAGTCAAAAAGAAGTTGAGAACCAACGTGGCGATATCGGTGTACAACGTGTACAATAGAGCAAACCCATATTTCTTGTATGTAGACAATGACGGCGACTTTTTAGCCGGAGATTTTGAAATTAAAGTAAAACAAGTCACGCTATTTCCAATCATCCCAAGTGTAACTTGGAATTTTGAATTTTAATTATGAAGCAAACAGTATACATCTTCCTTAGTGCGTTCATGATCCTTTCTTCATGTACCAAAGAAATTGAAATAGACATTCCTGGATACGAAGAACAAATTGTCATAGACGGACGAATTGAAACCGATCAACCTCCATTCGTATTGATTTCAAAATCAAAAAACATTTATGCCCCAACCGATCTAGATGCATTCCTCAATGGATTTGTCTCCGGAGCAACCGTAACTGTTTCAGATGGAACAACTACTGTAGTGCTCGATGAAATGTGCTCAGACAACCTTCCTCCAGGAAGCGAACCGATTGTTGCAGGTTTACTCGGTGTGCCTGAAAGCGAATTGAGCAACTATCACATTTGCGGATACACCTCATTGAATCCTGCCATATTCGGACAAGTTGGAAAAACGTATACATTAACTGTGGAAGTGGAAGGACAAACATTCACCTCAGAAACAAGCATTGTTACCCCAACAACACTCAACAATTTGTTTTGGCAGCCAGATGGTGACCTTACCGATTATGGATATGCATGGGCAACGCTAGCAGATATTGGTGGACAGTTTGATGCGTATAAATGGGAAGTAAAACGTATTAATCAAGATGCCAATGGCGACCCACTAGACGCCAACTTTGTAGAACCATTCAGTCCGGTGTTTAACGACGATTTCTTTGATGGCCTGACTTTTGATTTCTTCTATGACAATCCACAAGGGTATGAAGACGGTGTACTCGATGAAGTTGCCGGTTTATACCCAATTGGAGACACATTAGTGATTAAATTTTCAAAAATGGACGAAGCAGTTTATGAATTTATGGAGAAAAAATACACGCAATTGGCTACCGCAGGAAACCCATTTGCAACCCCAACGAACATCCCTTCCAACATCAAGGGCGGCGCATTAGGCGTTTGGGCAGGATACGCTCCAACATTCGATACACTCATTTGTCAACCGTAATTGTAAGACATAAACATTAATTTCGTCTAAAGAACATGAAAATACTCGCACTCATATTTACGCTTATCGCATTTACTGGCCTCGGTCAATCGGAGGAATACAAAAAAATGCTCAAGGAATACTACAACGATTTCCCAACCATTTCCCCTGCAGATGCAAAAAGAAAGCTGAATACCAAAGGCGTTTACTTTCTTGATGCTCGACCGAAAGCAGAATTTAACGTCAGTCATTTACAAAAAGCAGTGCAAGTAGGATACGACGATTTCGATGTGAATGCCGTGCGCTTCATTCCGAAAGACGCAGAAATAATTGTGTATTGCAGCATCGGTGCTCGCAGCCAAACGGTAGGAGAAAAACTGAAAAAAGCAGGATATACCAATGTAAAGAACCTGTACGGTGGCTTGTTTCATTGGATCAACATCAATTACCCGCTAGTCGATTCAAAAGGAAAAACAACCACAAAAATCCACGGCTATTCAAAAGAATGGGGAAAGTGGATAAAAAACGGTAGCGTCGTCTACTAAAAACAAACGCATGTCTGAAAATTTAATCATTGTTTTCGCAAAGAACATTGTTCTTGGGAAAGTAAAAACACGCCTAGCAAAAACAGTAGGCGATAATGCCGCATTTGAAGTCTACAAACACTTATTCGACACCACACAACGCGAATCCTTAAAAGCAAGCAATTGCGACTTACACGTTTACTTTTCAGACGTAGTGATTCAATCGGCATGGCCCAACACAGAGAAATTTGTACAACAAGGAACCGACTTGGGAGAGCGCATGTTCAATGCCTTTGAAGCCGGATTTTCGAAAGGATATAAACGCATCATTGGCGTAGGATCAGACCTGCCAGATTTAACAGCCAGCATCATGGAAGCAGGATTGACCGCACTGGAAACACACGACACCGTATTTGGTCCCTCAGAAGACGGCGGATACTACCTCATCGGAATGCGCCAATCGACCCCGTGTATTTTTCAAAACAAACCGTGGAGCACAGATCAACTGCTAAACATCACACGTTCAGAATTGACAGAAAACGGAATAAGCACAGCCATATTGGAAACACTAAACGACGTAGATGATATCGACGACTTAAAAGCATCCTCCATCGCAAACGAATTCAGTCATTTGTTCTAAGGCATAGAATTCTTTTATAACTTTACCTTTCTATCCTTTAATAACATAATCACGTTTATTCTATTAATGAAAAAACAGATTTTCGTCATATTAAGCCTACTGATTTCAATTAACGCTGTTGCCCAAATTCAGAATAATGACGCGATCTATTTCTTTGATTTTAAATTAGGGGGTGCTTATACCAATGGAATCTCACCTCCCAATTCGGAAAACCTCAATACAACCCCAAGGGGCGGTTTAAAGTTAAACGTAACCGTTGGCCGAAAACTATTTAATCGCTTTAACGCTTCAATTGGATTAAAACGTCAAGTTTACTCTTTTGACACCCAGCCATTCTTACATTCAGTCAGCATACAAGGAGAAAGTGGACCCTACGAATCCTATGCGAACTATCCATCTAAATATCGGTATACGAAAAAGATAATTAGTTTACCTATTTCAATTGAATACCGAGACAATCAAAAGAAATTTACACCGTACGCAGGATTGTCAATTGAACCGATTCTCTATTCCAACGCTTACCGAAATAGGATTGTCATTCATTCAAACGAACTGATAAAGAGAGAACAGACTGACAAGCACCATGGAAACATCACTTTCGGTTTAAGCACTGGAATCGCATTAAACCTACCAAGTC
>JBFHHS010000285.1:0-3069 GCA_041596895.1 Crocinitomicaceae bacterium
GGATTAACAACACTTATGAATGGATTTGTCTGATCGATAGTAGGGTAAGAACTTTCTGTTCTATACTTCAAATTAAAGTTTAGTTTTTTTCCAACTACATATCTTATATCAAATAAAGGTTGGAAAATAATATAGTCGTTTTTTACCCCGTTCGTTCTAGGCGAAGACGTTTCAGTTGCAATTCCAGCTCTTAGTCCCCACTTTTTAGATAATTTCAACGAGAAATTTGAATACAACTTATGTCGCATGTCAGTTAAACTAAAATCATCTGAAAAGCTCACTTTATCATCCGTCACTGCGTCTGTTTGAACAACATCATACACATTTCTTAAGTCTCTCCATGTGTTCCCATAACCGATTTGAATATTCGCCTTAGGCGTTAAAACATGATCAAATTCTGCATAAAGTCTGGTGTACTGTTTCTTGTTAACACCACTCTCTTCTCGATAAAACACATCTTCTTGATCCGTAATTGAAATGTACTCTTCATTGTAATTTGAATATGTGAAGTTTACATTTAACTTATTTCGATCATTGAAATCCGCAATATAAAACAGCGTATTGTACATGTTGAATGTTTTGTTTCGCACTCTATTATCGAAACGAAATTCATCCAATAAACTATCGCCTTGATAAACTTCGGTTTGGTATCCAAAGGTGTAATCAGACTCGAGTCTTGGTATTCCAGAGATATTACTTTCAAAACTAATTAAGTGCTTCGGATTTATTCGATAATCAAAGCCCACATTATAATCTAAGTTGTATTCTAAAATAATACCATTCGGATCATTTCCTTCAGAAATTTCAAGCACATTATACCCATCTTCGTAATCTGTTCGGGAATCTGTTGAAATTTGAAACCTTCTCCTTTCAAACCAAGCACCTGCGTATAAATTCAAATTATCTCTCGTGAAATTATAAGTCCCGCCAATGGAGCCAATCATATAATCCAATCTAGAACGATCTGTATCTACATCGACCAATTGCATTTGCTCGATATAAACTTCACTTCCTTTGTAGTTGTCTTTTAAAACAATGTTCAAAATAGCAGTATAGCCTTCTAATCCATAACGCCCACCAGGATCTCTTGTAGTTTCAACACGTAATAAGCGATCAGGATCTAAGTTTTGTACATACTCTTGGTTTTTCTCCACGCCATTCACCAAAATCATGATATTTGCGTCACTGTCAATTTTCAGCTGTCCCGAATAATCATCGAAGGTAATCCCTGGTAGTTTTCTTAAGACGTCTTTTGCTGCCGTAGTTCCTTTTTTATGCTCATCCGTTACAACTTGAACATCTTTATCAAGGTAATCAATTCGCGAACTTGCCTCCACATTCATTTGATCAAGTAAAACGGCATCTACTTTTAGCTTGTAAACCCCTAAAAAAATATCTTTTTTAGAAACCTGAGTGTGAATGGTGTCAGAATGGTATCCATAAAAACTCAAGACCAATTTATATGAACCAGGATGAAGCGGTAATTTAAAAAAACCTTTATCATCTGTTATCCCCCCCGTAACGATACTATCACTTAAAGTAAGGGCCACAATCTTACAATAAGGCATACTTTCTTTTGACTCTTCATCTTTAATTTGACCTGAGACTGCAAATTGGCTAAAGGAGAGTGAAGACATTAAAGTCATCAATAAAGACATAAATAAACGAACAAATAAATCTGATTCTATTCTCATCAGTGTATTTTAAAATGTGGTTTTATATTATTAAGACAGACATTAAGCTGTTTTAGTTACAATGACAGTTTTATTCAAAGTAACACACCTCTAATATATTACCATGATTTGATTTAATTTCTAGAAATAAAAGAAAGCTCGGTTTTATGGTTTCGAAAGGGGTTTTAACCTTATAAATGGAAAACTATTGAACATAAAAAAGGGGTGATATACATCACCCCCTCATTTAATTATTGTATTTGAATACTCCTATTTTTCATCAACTTCTTCGAAATCAACGTCTGTTACTTCATCTTCTGGATTACCTCCAGCATCAGCACCTGCTCCAGCACCAGCGTCACCACCAGCATTTGCAGCATTGTACATTTCTTCAGAAGCAGCAGAGAACACTTGGTTTAATTTCTCCATTGCTGGTTCTAAATTCTCCATATTCTTCGCTTCAAACTCTTTCTTCAATTCAGCAAGAGCATCTTCGATTGGTTGTTTTTTCTCAGCAGGAATTTTATCTCCGTATTCTTTCAATTGTCTTTCCGTTTGGAAAATCAATGAATCCGCTTTATTCACTGTTTCAACTTCCGCTTTCATTTTAGCATCTGCATCTGCATTTGCTTCAGCTTCAGCTTTCATTCTTTCGATATCCTCTTCTGATAACCCTGAAGAAGCTTCAATCTTAATCGATTGTTCTTTACCAGTTCCTTTATCTTTTGCAGAGATATTCATGATACCATTCGCATCAATATCAAACGTTACTTCAATTTGAGGAACTCCTCTTTGCGCTGGTGGAATGTCAGACAACTGGAATCTACCTAAAGACTTGTTATCATTTGCCATTGCTCTTTCACCTTGTAACACATGAATGTCAACTGAAGGTTGGTTATCTGATGCTGTAGAGAATACTTCAGACTTCTTCGTAGGGATCGTTGTATTCGCATCAATTAACTTCGTAAATACACCTCCCATAGTTTCAATTCCTAATGATAAAGGAATAACATCTAAAAGAAGTACATCTTTAACTTCACCTGTTAATACACCACCTTGGATAGCTGCACCTACTGCAACAACCTCATCAGGATTTACTCCTTTAGAAGCTTCTTTACCAAAGAAGTTCTTAACTGCATCTTGGATTACTGGGATTCTTGTCGAACCACCAACCAAGATTACCTCATCAATATCACTTGTTGACAATCCAGCATTTTTAAGAGCCGAACGACAAGGAGCGATTGTTCTTTCAACGATATCAGAGATTAATTGCTCAAATTTTGAACGTTGTAAAGTTCTAACAAGGTGCTTAGGTACACCGTCAACTGGCATAATGTAAGGCAAGTTGATTTCTGTTGAAGTTGTAGAAGAAAGCTCAATTTTCGCTTTCTCTGCA
>JBFHHS010000286.1:0-3038 GCA_041596895.1 Crocinitomicaceae bacterium
AATTAGACTTCAGAAAAAGCTAATTATAAAGTAAACAATGGGTCTACACAATCTCTAATCAAATCCATTTCATACCCTTTTGAAGACAAGAAGCGATATATTTTTGCTTTTTTTGCATACGAATCTTTCTCTCGATTTAACATTTCATATTTCTTAAGTGCTAAATCATTTATATTCTTGTCGTAAACATCCAAATTAATTGAGGCTAAACCTTTCTTAATTGAATATTCAGAAATAAATTTTTGTTTCAGATGTTGACGAATTTTTATTCTACCCCAGCGTTTGATATTAACTTTCCCAGAGACGAAAGCTTCTGCAAAACGCTCTTCATTCAAAAAATTATTTGAAATCAAGTGAGCCAATAAAACGGATTGATTTTCGGAGTCTATGCCCCATGTTCGCATTTTCTGTTCAAGTTCGTAAGAGCAACGTTCTTGATATGCACATAAAGCCTCAAGCTTTGCTTTGGCTTCTAGAAAAGAGTATTTACACTCTGACTTCATGTCAGAGTGTAATCACATCTTTATTCTTGTTCACAAATGAATACTCCAATAAGCTTTGAGATGACAATCCACGTACAGGGATCCATTTCTTATACTTAAAGAACCATTTCACTTGTCGAGAAATTATACCATTCTTAAAATAAGCCTCTAAATAAGGGTGAACTAATAAAGTTACATCTTTCTCATTCTTCGTCTTAATTAGATAATCCAGGTTATTCTCAATTTCTTCAGCTAATAAGATAGAAGCTACGACTTCCCCTGTTCCGTTACAAGCAGGACATTTTTCAGCTGTTACAATGTTTGTTTGAGGGCGAACACGTTGACGCGTAATTTCCACCACACCAAATTTAGACGGAGGAATAATGTTGTGCTTCGCACGGTCATTACTCATTGCCTCTTTCATTTTAGCGTGTAACGCTTTGTTGTTCGCACGATCATGCATATCGATAAAATCAATACACACAATTCCACCCATATCTCTCAATTGGAGTACACGAGCAATTTCTTCTGCCGCTTCAAGGTTTGTTGCTAACGCATTACTTTCCTGTCCATCAGCACCTTTTCGGTTACCACTATTTACATCCACAACATGCATTGCTTCAGTATGTTCGATAATTAAATACCCTCCACTTGGCAATGGTACCTTTTTACCAAACAAAGCTTTAATTTGGCGACTTACACCAAAACGTTCAAAAATATCAAGTTTACCGTCGTAATTCTTAATTATCTTTTCTCTACCTGGAGCGATGTCGGAGACATATTCCTTTAGAGTTTCATATAAAGCTTCATCATTTACATGAATGTTCGTGAAATCTGCATTTAGCAAATCACGAAGAATCGATGAGGTCTTGTCGATCTCACCTAAAACACGCATTGGCGGCTTAGCCCCCAAGAGGTTTTCATGCATTCTTTTCCATTTCTCAATCAAGTTTTGTAAATCTTGATCAAGTAACTCGATCTTCTTTCCTTCTGCTACTGTACGAATAATCACCCCAAAATTCTTTGGTTTGATTGTTTTCATTAAGTCTTTTAACCTATCTCTCTCCGCCTGATCTTTGATCTTTTGGGAAATAGAAACTTTATTCGAAAATGGAACAAGAACTAAAAAACGACCAGCCATCGTAATTTCCGCACTCAAACGCGGTCCTTTAGATGAAATTGGTTCTTTGGCAACTTGCACCAAGATTGGCGCAGAAGAGGAAATAGTGTCACCTATTTTACCATCTTTCGGTATATCACCTTCTGCTTTGAAGTATTGAAGATCGGCAACATTTTGCTTACCACGCAATGTATCCCGAGAAAACTTATTCAGTGAATTGAACTGTGGACCTAAATCCAAATAATGCAAAAATGCATCTTTATCATATCCAACATCAACAAATGATGCATTAAGACTAGGCACAACTTTTCTGACTTTCCCTAGGTAAATATCACCTACAGAAAAATCATTGCTACCTTGTTCTTCATGCAACTCAATAAGCTTTCCGTCATTGAGTAAAGCAAGCCAAATGCCTTTTTTTCTAGCATCGACTATTAATTCTAAACTCACGAAAGCCTAATTTAAATTATAAATAATAGAAAAACTTAGCAGAACAAATCCACTAAGTTTCTCAATAACATGTAAGATGGAAGATTACTTCTTCTTCTTGTGACGGTTTTTTCTAAGTCTCTTCTTACGTTTGTGTGTAGACATCTTATGTCTTTTTCTTTTTTTACCGCTTGGCATAATTTCTTATATTTTGTTAAACTTTTCTAATGCTTTCTCAAAGTGTTTCGAAAAAAAACACCCTCATAAACTAATACGAGAGTGCAAAAGTAATAAATTCAATTGAAAGTTCACCTATCAATTGAAGGAATATTCTTATTTAACTTTAACACTTGTTTTTACGTCCTCAACAAATGTTTTTGCTGGTTTGAACGAAGGAATATTGTGCGCTGGTATGATGATAGCAGTATTTTTAGAGATATTTCTCCCTGTTTTCTCAGCTCTTTCTTTCACTACGAAGCTTCCAAATCCTCTTAAATAAACGTTTTGTCCTTTTGCCAACGATGATTTAATTGTTGTCATAAAAGCCTCAACTGCTTTTAATGCTTCAACTCTTTCTAATCCTGTTTCTTCAACAATGTCTGAAACGATATCTGCCTTAGTCATATCTACTTGATTTTTTGATAATTATATTATTCTCAATTGAGGGCGCAAAAATAGAGTTCTCATTTCATTAATTCAGTACTTTTGACGTTAAAATTTCATTTTTTTCCCTCAATGAGCGATTTTAGCCTACTAATAGTCGATTGGTATAGATTAAATAAACGAAACTTAGCATGGAGATCTGAGTCAAACCCATATTTTATATGGCTATCAGAGATAATTTTACAACAAACAAGGGTCGATCAAGGGACCGATTATTATTTAAAATTCGTAAAAAACTATCCAACGGTTACTGATTTAGCCAATGCAACCGAACAAGACATCCTTAATGACTGGCAAGGTTTAGGCTATTATAGCAGAGCAAGAAACCTTCACTTTTCAGCAAA
>JBFHHS010000287.1:0-3009 GCA_041596895.1 Crocinitomicaceae bacterium
GACTTGCTAGTTTTGGTGTTGATTCTAATGCAATAGGTAGTTCTACTGGTTCTTTGGTTGTTTCATTAGGGGATGGAGGAGAGGCTATCATTACGTTTAATGCAGCCATTGTTAACGGTACAGGACCGGATTTCGCCATTTTTGAAAATGGGTTTGCAGATGATTATATCGAGTTGGCGTTTGTTGAAGTGAGTTCAGATGGAATAAATTACTTCAGATTCGAAGCGATCAGCGAAACTCCAACGGAAAATCAAACTACAAACTTTTCATATACCGACTGTCGATATGTTCATAATCTCGCAGGAAAATATAGGTTTGGCTTTGGAACACCTTTCGATTTGGAAGAATTAGTTGGAATTCCGGGCTTAGATGTCAATCATATTACGCATGTTAAAATTATCGATGTGATAGGTAGTATTGATCCAACCATTGGAACATTTGATAGCAATGGAAATATTATAAATGATCCATTTCCAACTGAGTTTGAATCGAGTGGATTTGATTTGGATGCTGTTGCCGTAATTCATAGTCAAACCGAGAGTTTAGCTGAGTTATCAAAACTGAATGTACAGTTATTTCCAAATCCATCGAATGGAAGCTTCAAGTTGAAATCACAAAATGAACTAAATTACCATATTTTTGATACGCAAGGGAGAATCATATTTTCGGGGTCAATTATTGGAACTGAAGAATTGAATTTGACAAATCTACAAGCTGGCGTCTATTCGATTCAATTTTTCTCAGAATCTGAATCATTATCTTTGAAGTTTACAATTCTATAATGGAGCACTTATCAAAAGAATTTTGGAGTAACAGATATCAATCAAATCAAACAGGCTGGGACATTGGCGAAATATCGCCACCCATAAAAGCGTATTTTGATCAAGTATCGAATAAAGAAGTGAAAATATTAATTCCTGGATGTGGAAACGGACATGAAGCTGAATACCTTTTCGAGCAAGGCTTCATAAATGTACATATTTTGGATTTAGCGGAAGAACCTTTGAGGCAATTTCAAATTCGAAATCCAAAGTTTCCTAAATCCCATATTCATCAAGAAGATTTCTTTGGTCATACAGGTGAGTACGATATAATTGTCGAACAAACCATGTTTTGTGCAATTGATCCTGTCTTACGTCAAAAATACGCAGATAAAGTACTAGATATCCTTAAACCAAAAGGGAAACTTATTGGTGTTTTGTTTAATCGTGAATTTGAATCTGGACCACCATATGGAGGTACTAAAGAAGAATATTTGACTTATTTCGAACAACAATTTAGACATATCATGATAGAAGAGTGTATAAACTCAATCCAACCAAGATTAAATCATGAATTTTTTATCAAAATAATTAAGGATTAGTGACCTCCTTTTGATTTGTAGCGTTTATTATCACGTGTCCAAGGGTACCTTTTCTTGTCAAAATCAGATTTATTTCGCTTGCTCTCATTCCATCTGTATGAAATTCCTGCAGAATGCTGAAAATAATTTCCATCAGATCCGATGAAGAATGGATAAATACTCAACTTACCAGTAGATTGTATTTGGATTCCAATGTTTTTAGTAAACCAAAAGTTAACTCCGGCTCCTAAATTCAGTACAGGTGTATGAGGCGCAGTACTCCCAATAGATCTGAATGTATAACCAAGTCCCATGATAGTATATGGTTCTACCCAACGCATTCTAGGCGCATATAATTGGTAAAGACTATATTTTGCATTCACATCTAATGCTGCAAATATACCTGCATTTCCAAAATTACCATTTATTAGTTTTCCAGCCTTATACTGAGCAAATGAAGCTGCTGCTTCCACACTCCAACCATTTTTTAAGTAGCGATCAACCGATACTTTATTTGGATAATATTCTGTTTGCCAAGTGTTCGCAACATCGAACATATTTGTGTATGGACGTCCATCATCATCAATGACATTCCAGCTCACATTCACCATCCATTTGTAAGGTGTATATTGCTTGATTGTTTTGTACGGTTGTGCGAATAAGGAATGTACAAGACAAATAAATATGAATGATAGGAGAGACTTTTGCATTATTGATGATTATCTGTTGTTATCTTAAAACGAATAAATTATCGCGATAGTGCACAAAGGTATAATTTACTAGTTTATAAAGGGCAGGAGTGATAATTAATGTCCACCTTTTTGTTTGTATCTTTTATTTCCGTGTGCCCATTTATTTTTTCTTCTGCCAAAATCACTTCTACGTGATTTTTTAGTATGCCAACGTAACATTACTCCGGCTGAATGTTGAAAATAACTTGTGTGTGAATCCCAGAATCCTGGATAAACTCCAAGTTTACCATTGGAATGTAATTGAAGACCAATATTTTTTGTGAACCAAAAGTTAAGACCGAAACCTAAATTTACTGTAGGAACATGCTGTGCAACTAATGCCGACGAACGATAAGTATACCCAATTCCCATTGAAAAGTATGGTTCTATCCAACGCAATCGAGGTGCGTAATAAGCATAAAAACTATGTTTTGCATTTAAATCAAAGGCTGCAAGAATACTTGTTACACCAATCGTATCTTGAATGATTTTTGTAGCATTATATTCGCTGTATGTTGCAGATGCTTCTACACTCCATCCATGGCGTAAGTACCGATCAACAGAAACTTTTGTTGGGTAAGGTAGAATGTTCCATGAATTGGCATAATCAAACATGCTAGAGAACTTTCTTCCATCGTCATCAATCGCATTCCAGCTTACGCCAACCATCCATTTATAAGGTGTATATTTTTTTATCGTTTTATAAGGTTGTGCTAATGTGGTATTAGCGATTACGAAGGATAAAAAAAGAAGTAATAAATGTTTCATACCAGTTGGATAATTTCCTAAAGTAGTTCAATTTAGGTAAAAAAAATATAGAATAGACTAATGTCCAAATGGAATTTTTTCTCCCGCATGGATCGGGGTTGTAATCCTATTCTCTTTTGGGGGAATTGGACATGAATAGCGGTACGAGTATGCGCAATAAGGATTGTA
>JBFHHS010000288.1:0-3004 GCA_041596895.1 Crocinitomicaceae bacterium
CCTACCCACGGAAACACTCAACCATGGCGTTTCAAAGTCTTCACTGAAGATGCGCGTGAAACGCTGGGAGATTTTTTGGCTAAAACGTATCTAGATCTAATTCCAAAAGAAGATCAAAATGATATGAAATTGTCTAAATTATTAAATCGACCGAAAATGGCTTCTGCTGTAATCGCCGTTTGTATGAAACGTCAACCAGAAGAAAAAATATTGGAAATTGAAGAAATCGAAGCTGTAGCTTGCGCAATTCAAAACATGCATCTTACTTGCACTGCGTATGGACTTGGTGGATTTTGGGCAACTCCAAAATTAATCTATACTCCTCAAATGAATGAATTTCTTGAATTAGGAGAAAAAGACAAGTGCCTGGGCTTATTCTATATTGGTTACCCAAGTATCGACTGGCCAAAAGCACATCGTAAACCTTTAGAATATACTACAGAATGGAAAACCCAGTAGATCATAGTCTAGACTTAGGATTGGTGAACTATGTTCAACATCCATCCAATCCAAATTATATCGTCTATCGGTTTCCTGATCCAGAACGTGCGGCATCATTTGAAGAAGAATTAACCAAACAAGACATCTGGTTCGAAAAGGGCGAAGACGAAAAACGCGGAAATTTATATACACTTTATGGAGTTCACAAAAAGGACTACAAAAAAACGGAGAAACTAAATTATTTGGTTGAGGCGAAGCATAAAAAACCATTTATACCCTTTAAATTTTTGAGGTATTTCGTATTGGTTTTAGGACTAGGGATGCTCACCTTGGCGATTATTGGTTATTGTGAAAGCAGAAAAAAACTCGCTTCATACAATAATTCAACCCTTTCAATCAATAGCGAAAAATAAACAGAATAAAATGCTTTACTTAGCGTTTAGTATGAGAATGAAACTGATCTTTACATTATTACTGCTTCTAATGGTATCCTTTTCTTATGGTCAAGGACGTCAGCGTGTCCCTTCCTATTTTGGAATTCAGGTGAGGCCACTATTTCCAGCGAAATACATCGGAGAAAAATCACACAACTTTGCTACAACGAGTGCTGATTCTGTTCAGTTCAATTCTACAATTACACAACGTGTTGGCTATTCTTTTGGTGCTACAGTGCGAGCAGGTTTAACAAAGCTCGTAGCCATCGAGACAGGAATTAACTTCTATCAACGCAATTTCAATTTAGAAATGGAAGTTCCTGATTCTAATATTTATGTTAAAAACGACATGAGTTTCATCAACTACGGAGTTCCTGTCAACGTTTTATTTTACATTCCGCTTTCCGAAAACTTCTATATGAACGCTTCTTTGGGAGCTTCTCTGACATTCAAACCGACAGAAATTGGGGTTTTAACTACCTCCACAGGAGCCAATGAATTCCGAAGTTCAAGCATTACGAATAACAAATTTGGCGTGGCGTTAAATGCCAATATGGGATTTGAATATCGCACAAAAAAAAGCGGATTCTTTTATCTAGGAGGTTCTGCACAAGTTCCAATGGCGCCGATCTTCAATCTGCGTACACTCTACAAACATGAAGGATATGAAAGTGCGCTATACGGAGATGTAAGTGGTTCCTACTTCGCTATAGACATTAAGTATTTCTTCCCGATTATTCGCACCAAAGGAATGCAATTCAAGCCTGGACCTATTGAGTAAAGTCCTTACATATTGATTCCTCCTCATTTTTATCGTCCTATAAACTAGTTTTTCTATCTTTATTCCTGCTTTACGCAAGTTTAATACGAAAATAGAATTCACCTATGTATATGAAGATTTTTGGAGCTTCTGCTCTTCTCGCAATTCAATTGATTTCCTTTAATAGCATTGCTCAATACGATGAGTCGAAAGAAAATTTAACTCCGCAAACATTGATTGAATTAAATCGTGTTTCTGCTGTTGGTATTTCTGACGATGGTAAAAATGTAATCTATCGCATCTCCAAAGTGGATGTAAACAGCAACTCACGTACTACTAAAATGTACGTAAAATCACTTGAAGGAGGAGAAGCTAGAGAAATTAAGGATTATAAAGATTTTATTGTTTCCGATGCACATACTTCTCCAGATGGAAAATATACTTTAGTTTCTGAAGAAGTTGCCATTCAAAAGGTTAATGGAACAGATTTGTATCCTGAAATGACTCAATCCAACATGATGGTTTACAACGATTTGAACTATCGCCATTGGGATACTTGGGAGGATGGAAAATATAGCCACGTTTTAATTGAAGAAAAAGGTACTGGAATTCGCACGGACATTATGGGTGATGAACCATTTGACTGTCCACAAAAACCATTTGGTGGCGGAGAAGATTACATTTGGACGCCGGATGGAAAATCTGTTTTATATGTCACGAAGAAGTTATTTGGAACGGAATACGCAGTAAGCACAAACACAGACATCTATCAATACAACCTTGCAGATGAAACAACAATCAATCTAACAGAGAAAAATAAAGGATACGACACTCAGCCGGCATTTTCAAAAGCTGGAAACTTGGCTTATCTACAAATGAAGCGCGACGGGTATGAATCGGATAAAAACGATATCATCTTAGTAAAAGAAGACGCTAAATGGAATTTAACTGCAGGATGGGACGGAACAGTTAACGGTTTTACTTGGGGAGAAAATTCAGATCGTATTTACTTCACAGCTCCCGTAGGTGGAACGGTACATTTATTCGAAGTGCTCATTCCTAAAACAATGAGCAAGTTGAAAGCACCACGACAAATTACAAGTGGCCAATTTGATGTAAATGGAATTGTGGGACAATCGGGAAAAACGATGGTTGTGAATCGCAGAGACATGAATCACACCACAGAATTGTACACCGTTGAGTTGAAAACAGGGGAAATGAAGCAGTTTACACATGCAAACGATGACTTCTACAACAGCATTAACTTGAGCAAAGTTGAAAAACGCATGGTTAAAACAACCGACGGAAAAGACATGCTTTCCTGGGTAATATATCCTCCAGATTTTGATCCGAATAAGAAATACCCAAC
>JBFHHS010000289.1:0-2984 GCA_041596895.1 Crocinitomicaceae bacterium
CCCGTTTCTCGATGAATTAGTTTCATAAGTAAGTCTCCTTCAGATTGGTAAAGGTTTCGAATGTTATAATTGAATTCATCTTTCAGCTTTTGATGAGCTTCCTTGCTGTATTTTTTCTTTTTACGATTCTTTTTTAAATCCTCTAAATCTCTTTCATAAGTATCTATGAGCTCTTTGGCTTTTAACGCTAAAGGATATACCGCACGTAAATGGCTCAATTGAGTTTTATATTTACGACTAAAATTCTTATCCACATGCATTACCTGGATCTCTAACTCTTTAACTATCGCTAAATCCTCTTGGGCATGTGTAAGGCTAAAAAGGATAATTACGAGTCCTGAAATAATAAATCTTAACATATTAATATTCGTTTATGACTTCTGTTTAGAAAGAAGTTCGTATTATTAACTCAAATTTGTTGCCAAACTTTAAAATATTGAAGAGTTACCTTTTATTTATTATAACGTTGTTTTTCTTAATAGGTTGTAATCCTGGAGAAGAGGTTGTTGATGTTCTACCTGAGAACACAGATTCTATTGTTGATATATCAGCTGAAGAAGACTCAATCACCAAAGAAATTATTTCTGATTATGACATGTCAACTGTTGACAAAAAAAACTCAGCAGAATTTAAAGAGAGTTTAGTAAAAATTGAAAAGCAATTCGGTGAGCAGTGGGGGTTTTGTGATTGTGTTGTTAAAGGCGATTCAATCAACAAAGCATTCATGGATCCAAATTTATCGGATTCGGAATTTGATAGATTGGCAACGCGATTAGACGAGATTGATGAAAAATGTCAAGCGTTTAGAATTCAAAATCCTAGTGGAACTCCCGAAGAAAGAGCTAATCACGAAAAGAAAGTGAGAAAGTGTCTTAAGGCAGCAGGAATCAAATAATATTATGGAATTTAAAGAAGTAATGTCTTACTTGGAAAGTAAGGGGTCTGAACAAACACGTAAAATCTTTTCGAAACATGGTGCTCCAGGGAATTTTTATGGCGTTAAAGTAGCAGACTTAAAAGTAATCCAGAAAAAAGTTAAAACAGACCACGCGTTAGCAGAGGAATTATATGCAACGGGAAATTCAGATGCTCAGTATTTAGCAGGGTTGATTGCAGACCCAAAATTATTTTCTGAGCAAGATTTTGAACGATGGGCACTAGCTGCTGGTTGGTATATGGTTTCAGAATATGCCGTTGCATGGAATTTAGCAGAGAGTAATTTATGCATGGCTATTTGTGACAAATGGATTAATGGAAAGGATATTAAATTGCAAGAATGCGCTTGGGCAGCATTAAGTGCTCATTTAGGTATCACGCCAAATGAAAATTTAGATTCAGTTTATTTAGTTGGTTTAACGAAAAAGATTGAGAAAGAAATACATCAAAGTGCAAATCGAGTGCGTTATTGTATGAATGGTTTTGTCATTGCTCTTGGTGCAGCATTTCCTGAATTAACGGAGGATTGCAAGCGAATTGGAGACCGAATCGGTAAGGTCGATGTATTTATGGGGGAAACTTCTTGTAAGGTTCCTGTAATTCGTACGTACTTAGATAATATGGAGGAGAAGGGACGAATTGGAAAGAAAAAGAAAACAGCTAAATGCTAAAATCTAACCAATTGTTATAACTTTGTATTATGCGAAAGGCGTTAGGATATGTATTGGTTTTTTGTTTCATCGTGATTGCGGTGCCTAAAACTGTATTACATCATCACGACCATGACCATTTTGAACTGAGCGATTGTGATTCTTTCTCGCAAGATCATGAAGATTGTTTTAGTTGTGATTTTGATTACACATCTTTGTCTGCTAATGTTGGGACATCATTGAGCGGTAAACTCGTTTATTTTGAAGAATACTTAAATGATCGTCTTTTAGATGGTAATTCTTCATATTCCCTTGATTTTCAGTCTAGAGGACCTCCGCATGTTGATTTTATTCTTTCAGCATAGTTAAAAATCCTCTAGAGAATAGGTTCTGTGCTTTTTTCGAAGTAATAGAATTATCATGAAATATATCGTTTTGACGATTGTATCAATGTTTTTGGTGCAATTATCAATTGGTCAAACACTTTCAGGAAAAGTTGTTGACAAAAAAACAAAAGAAACCATACCATTTGCAAGTGTTTTTATAACAGGTGTTGAGATTGGAACAATAACAGATTCAATTGGGAATTTTGAATTTCAATCCTCACTCCCGAAAGAAGTAACCCTTAGGGTTTCAGCTTCTTTGTTTGAAGCTAAATTAGTTACAATTCAATCCAACCAAGTTGTTACAATTGAATTAGAACCCTCACATTTAGAATTGGACGAGGTTATTCTAATCATGCCTACAGGAGTAATGCAACGAGATAACACGGTACGTGTAGATCGATTAAAGCTGAATGACTTAAGTACCATTCCTGCATCGAATTTGGCAGATGCGATGTCCAATTTAAATGGAGTTCAACAGGCTTCCATGGGGGCTGGAATATCGAAACCTGTAATTAGAGGTATGCAAGGTGTCCGAGTCCTAACGGCTTGGAACGGGATGCGTATCGAAAATCAACAATGGGGTGCAGATCATGGTATGGCAATTTCACAATTGGGTATAGAGTCTGTAGAAGTGATTAAAGGTCCCTCTTCGCTACTTTACGGTGCCGACGCTTTTGGTGGAGTCGTATATCTTGCTGAAGAAAAATTCTCGAAACAAAATGCGTATTCCGTTGAACTGAATTCAAAATTTGAAACGGCGAATTTAGGTACGACAAACACGGCTATGATTAAGTTGTCGAAAAATCACATGAGGTTTAATTTGGGTGCGTTGTATTCCAATAATGCCGATTATAAAATGTCTAACGGAAAGTTTTTATCTGATTCTCGTTATCGTGATATGGGCATGAAGGCTCGATTTGGAGTGAATAAAGATAATTGGGTCATGCAGGTGAATTATATGTATTCGCGAAGTTATATTGGAATCCCAGGACATACACATGATTCAATTCCA
>JBFHHS010000290.1:0-2975 GCA_041596895.1 Crocinitomicaceae bacterium
AGTCGCCCAACTGAGGTGCAATTCGAACTTGGTCAATTAGATTTCGAATATCTTCAACGGAATTGTTCGATGCTGCATCAAGCTCATAAACATTTAATGAAGCACCAGAATTAAATGACTCACATGATTCACATTTGTCACATGCCTCAATTGTTTCAGATCGATTAAAACAGTTGATTGTTTTTGCTAATATTCGAGCAGTAGATGTTTTTCCAACTCCACGCGAACCACAAAATAAAAATGCTTGCGCTAGATGGTCATTCTTGATAGCATTTCGCAAAGTTGAGGTAATCGACTTTTGACCAACAACTGTGTCGAAGGTCTGTGGACGATATTTTCTTGCGGATACTACAAATTCACTCATTAGAAACAAAGTTACTCTTTTGGTAGAGAATATGAAACAGTTTCATTCAATTGTTGATAACTGAATAATTTATTGAATAATTGTGAGCAAATTCAGAAGATGTGTTCATAATTTATATTATTCTTATTAAGTTTGGGAAACACTTTAACGAAAACTTATTATGAAAAAAACAATTTTAGCTGTAGGAGTATTGGCATTAACTTTGGCTTCTTGTGGAGGTCCTGGAAAAGCAGAATTTGATAAAGCGGCAACTACATTATGTGATTGCATGGCAGAGAAAAATGCAAATAACGAAGCAGATGATTCAGGAATGGATATTGACATGACTGACTTAGATTATTCATTATGTGCATTAGATGTTGTTTTTGATGTAGATATCCAAGATGCTCAAATGGCGACTTCAATTGCTGAAAAATGTCCAGATTTAAAAGAAACGCACGCTGAGTACGTAAAAGGACTTTAAAATATAATCGATTTTTCGATGAAATGCACGCTTTAAATAGTGTGCATTTTTTTTGTTTTATACTTAAAGGTTGAAGTCTTCAAATAAACACTCTGTTGCAATTTTGGAACTGTTCAACGCCAGCGGAATTCCACCTCCAGGATGAACCGAAACTCCTACAAAGTACAACCCCTTCAATTGTTTGCTGTAATTTGGATGTCGATAAAATGCAGAAAAACGATTGTTGGATGCATTTCCATAAATTGAACCAAATTTACCGTTGTGTTTGTTTTCAATCGTTCTAGGATCAAGAACTTCTTCGAATTGTATTAACGGACGAATGTCAGTTTTTAATGTTTTGCTTAACTTCTGTATGACAAATTCGCGTTTAATCTCGATTTCTTTGTCCCAATCTTGTCCAACATTAATAGGGGCATTGAGCAGAACGAACCAATTTTCACATCCTTCTGGAGCATCTCCTTTTACAATTTTTGATGAAATATAAATGTAAATGGATGGTTCATCAAACATCTCTTTGTTGTGGAAAACGGTATCAAACTCTTCTTTATCCTGATCAGAAAAGACCATGTTGTGAACATCTAACTCCGGAAACGTTTTGTTTACTCCCCAATAAAACGCAATTGCAGAACTTGAGCGCTCTTGAGCAAGTGTTTTTTTAGGGTGTTTCGCATGAGGTAGAAGTTTTTCATAAGTCAATGAAACATCCATGTTACTTACAACAAAATCAGAATCGTATTGGCCTTTTGATGTTGATATTCCAAGAATTTTCTTTCCGTCTAAACGGATTTCCTCGACTTGTTCATTAAAATGAAATTGGACGCCTTGCTTTTTTGCTAACTCTACCAAAGAATCCGTTAATTGGATCATTCCCCGTTTAGGAAGGTAAGGCCCAACGTTGATTTCTAAATGCGAAATCATATTTAGCATTGCAGGGGCTAAGTAGGGGTGACTTCCATTGTAAATAGCAAAGCGGTTGAATACTTGAGCAGTACGTTTGTTTTTGAAAAACCTGGTGTTTTCCTGATGCATCGTACTAAACAACTTGTATTGAGGTAGTTTTAGTAGGGCCTTAATTAGTTTTTTTCCTAATAGTTGCCTCCAACGATGTAATGATTTCTCAATAAATAGTGGAGCAATTAAATTATAATTTGCTTCTGCTTTATCAAGGTATTTCTCAATCTGTTTCGGGTCTTCATGAAGTTTAGTTGAAATTTCTTCAACAACTTTTTTACGATCGTGCTTTAACAATACTTCAACCCCATCGTCAAAGAAATACTTGAAAGAAGATTCCAGTTTCGCCATTTCAAACGTACTGAAATCTTCTCCACAAAGTGTATATAATTCTTCGATATATTCTGGACAGGTTAATATTGAGGGCCCCTGATCGAAACGAAACCCTTCAATTGTTCGACTGTTAATCTTTCCACCTGGAAAAGAGTTTGACTCAAAGATGTGAGTTTCAATTCCTTTATTCGCTAAACGAATAGCAGCTGATAAACCACCTAATCCTGAACCAATAACAATCGCTTTTTTTTCCATAGGAATTAATCTATGATTTCAATTGTATCAATGCTATCTCCTTCACGAATATCATCTACTGTATCAACACCTTCAATGACTTTACCAAAACAAGTGTGGTTTCCGTCTAAGTGAGCCGTGTTTTCTCTTGAGTGACAAACGAAAAATTGTGACCCTCCAGTATTTCTTCCAGCATGCGCCATTGAAAGTACACCTCTGTCATGATATTGGTTTCCACCTGTTAACTCACAATCAATTTCATAACCTGGTCCACCTGTCCCGGCATGTCCACTTGCTCCTGGTTTAGAATTTGGACAACCTCCTTGAATAACAAAGTTTGGAATCACTCTATGCCACTGTAAACCATCGTAATATCCTTTTTTAGCAAGTTTTACAAAGTTTGCCACTGTATTTGGTGCGTCTTTTTCAAAAAACTCAACACGCATGTTTCCTTTATTCGTCTTAATTATTGCTTCCATATTATTTCAATTTTGTCAAAGATAAGTTCTGACGATTATTTTTCCCATTTTTCCTTAGCTTAATTACATTTGTATATGCAGGTTTTTAATTTTAACAGAGGTGATTTGAATCTTTTTAATGCTCAACACATTAATTTGGTTTACAATCAGG
>JBFHHS010000291.1:0-2931 GCA_041596895.1 Crocinitomicaceae bacterium
CCAAGTTCAGCATGCAACTTATCAAAAACTGGTTCACCCAACCCTGGCGGTAAATGATTGATTTCGCATTTAATGCTTCCACCAATAGTATCACCTTCTTTCTTTACTGATTTAATGAACGCTTCCATTTCGGATGCTACATCACCATTTGGACAACGTACTGGATTGTTATCAATCTCATTATAATCAACCTCGTTACCAAGCTTAATACTTCCAACCTGATCGACATAAGCGACAATATCGATTCCTATGTTCTCTAAAATCTGTTTCGCTATAGCACCAGCAACAACTCGCGATGCCGTTTCTCTTGCAGAAGATCTCCCACCACCTCTATAATCGCGATTTCCGTATTTTTTATCATATGTGAAATCTGCGTGCGAAGGACGATATGCATCTTTTATATGACTGTAATCTTTTGATTTTTGATCTTCATTATGAATCACAAAACCAATCGGCGTACCTGTTGTCTTACCTTCAAAAATGCCCGATAAAATTTGAACCGTATCCGATTCCTTGCGTTGTGTAACGATTGCAGATTGACCTGGTTTCCTTCGATCTAACTCATTTTGAATATCTTCAATACTTAAAGGGATATTTGCTGGCACACCATCAATTACACCACCGATTGCAGGTCCATGAGACTCCCCAAAAGTGCTCAATTTGAATAATGTACCAAACGAAGATCCAGCCATAACTTATTTACAAATTGTTTCCTCGCAAATGCGTAAAATCTCTCTTACTTCTTCCAAAGTTGGAGCCTCAGCATACGTTCTTAATACCGGTTCAGTACCAGAAGGACGAATCATTAACCAACGGTTTTCATCAAAGAAAAATTTGAATCCATCAATCGTTCCAACACTATCCACTTTATACTTTCCGAAGTTCTTGTAATCTCCAGCTTTACAGCTTTCAACAATTTTCGCTTTTAATTCTTCTGTAATATGTAAATCGCTACGTTCGAACTTAAATGCACCAACGATTTCATACACTTCCTCGATTAAATCATCCAATGACTTTCCTGACTTCGCCATAAATTCCCAGATGATTAATCCCATCCAAATACCATCTCTCTCAGGAATATGTCCTTTCGTTGCAATTCCACCAGACTCTTCACCTCCAACTAAAACGTCTTCAGCAACCATAATATCTGCGATGTATTTGAATCCAATTTTAACAACCTCACTCGGTAAACCATAGTGATCAGCCATTACTTTAACACGTGGAGTTGTACTAAAAGCAGTTGCCACTTTCCCTGTTAATCCTTTGTATTTCTTCAAATAATGGACAAGTAAAAGGATAATATGATGAGAATCGATAAACTCACCTTTTCCATTATACAAACCAATTCTATCCGCATCTCCATCAGTTGCTAAGGCACAATCAATGGTACCATTATCAATGATGAATTGTTCCAATTCTTTCAAATTCTTTGCAATGGGCTCTGGAGCCTGTCCCATAAACGATGGATTCGACTCACAATGCAAGAAATGTGTATTAGGCAACAAACGCTTTAAAGCATTTTGACCAGCACCATACATTGCATCATACGCAAGTACTAATCCTGAATCTTCTATTGCTTTAAGATCGAAATTTGCTTTAGCATGATCGACATACATTGTCTCCAAATCAATAATTTCAACTAAATCAGAATCCAGTGATATCGCTTCTAAATCAATTTCATTCGTATCTGCGATGATATCTTCAATTTCTTGAACCTTACCAGGCGAAAGAGGCCCACCATGCTCAGATTTTAATTTGAAACCATTATATGCAGGAGGATTGTGGCTTGCAGTAATCACAACACCAAGAGAGCATCCCAATTTAACAGCTCCCAAAGAAACCATAGGAGTTGATACAAAACCAATCGCCATTTTTACTTTAACTCCTTCACTCACGAAAACCTTTGCTGCGGTTCTCATAAACAAATCACCAGCAAAGCGACAATCATGTCCAATTACGATACTAGGGTTTTCATAATTTGCCTTCACCCATTTCGCTGTTGCCAAGGAAACACGTGCAACATTATCTACTGTATACTCTTGTGCGATAATTGCTCTCCAACCATCTGTTCCAAATTTAATTTTACTCATATTATAATATCTATCGATAAAAGCGTTTGGCTTTTATTTAATTCGTTAATTAATAAACTATTCCTGTTTGTTTTGGTCGTACAAATATAATGTATCGCTTATTTAATCAGGTAAAGAGAATGTTATTTTATATTCTAAACCGATTTTGTTGTTCTGAATTTTCAAATCGGCATCCAATTGTTCACACAAAACTTCAATAAGTGACATTCCGAGTCCTGAATGATTCATCGTTTTCTCAAAACCACCACCGTCATCTCCAATGATTAATTCAAACCTATTGTCAATTTGACTCAACGAAGAATAAAATTTACCCCCTTTAACCAATCCATGCTTAAAAGCATTACATGTAATTTCATTCATGATCAGTGCTAAAGGGATTGAAGCATCTAAATTAAAACTTGCATTCTTAATATTTGCTTCAACAGTGACGTCAATTTCATTGTTAATTGAATACAATTGCACGAGGGACTTCATCAATTTAGTGAAGTACACACCCAAATCAAGTTGTTCAAAATCCTTTTCCTGATACATCAACTCGTGCACAGTTGCCATGGTATTAATACGGTTTATTGTAGCAGCAAACTCTTCTCTTGTGTCCTCATTGTTAATTTTATTCATTTGCAACCTCAAAAGACTCATCACAACCTGCAAGTTGTTCTTTACACGATGATGAATCTCTTGGATTAACACTACTTTTTGTTCAACTGATTGTTTTAATTTTTCCTCAGCAAATTTTCGTTTAAAGAAAACTGGAATATCGAAATCCTGTACAGAATTCAAGTCAATTTCTTTTTCAACCAAGGATTCAATTTTGTCAGTTGGAGCCATGATAAAGGAGCAA
>JBFHHS010000292.1:0-2928 GCA_041596895.1 Crocinitomicaceae bacterium
GATGAGTGATTTTAATCCTTGTTTTAGTTTTTCTGAAGAACCAGCGAGAAAAGGAATGGAAAGAATAATTAATCCATTTACAGGTCTGATTAAAACAATTAACCCAAGACAAGCGGCAATAATCAGGATGTTTTTAGGATTAAAGTTCAGGAAATAACGTTTCACATAATACAAGAAAATCGTAATAAAAGTAAATGAGTACACATGCGAATAGCCGACATCAATTATTGTATAGCAAAACAAATTAGAACCAAAAGTGAAGGCAATTAAAACAAGGGCATTGTTCCATTTTTGAATGTCAAAAAGCGTTAAGAGTTTACTTAAAAATAGTAGACCAATGAATAAATAGAATAAGGATCCAATTGTAATCGCAATTATATAGGGTTTAGAATATCCATCAGCGGGAAAACCAAGTGGTTCACTGAGAGCATGGCCAATTAGAAAAAAAGGAAGTTGTGCTACTGCTGTTCCAGCGTAATACTTGTTGATCAAGTGTCCTTTATAAAATGAACGATAATCATAAATACCACTCTCATGAAAGTATTTTTCCTTCTCTATTTCATCAAAAAAGCCAAAATTTAAATCTTGATAAACAAAAACGGCTGGTAAATAAGCGTAGTATCCTTTTGCATCCGCACCAATGATATTTTTCCAACTATCTTGTTTACTCCAATGAAGGTTTGAACTCACCAAAGTCATGATTAACATGATGGAGAGGATAGTCCAATTGGGAATAAGGTTGATTTTGCTGACTTTCACAGAGTCCTTTTGTTATTTATCAAATGCGTTATTCACATTTAATGCAATTTTTGTCGCTTCAATAAATAGTTTAATAATACATCATGATATCCATTGTTGATGTCAGCAGGCATAAAGTCAATTTTATAATCGGCACATTTAAGCTCAATCCCCTTAAAGTATGCTTCAATGGATTTTTTATACGTCTCTTTAAATTGATTTGGTTGAAGTTTAATACTATCCCCAGTTTCCATATCGATTAAATTGTAAGGACGGTTCTCTAATTCAAAATCCACTTCCTTTTTCTTATCAATCGTATGAAAAACAATCACTTCATGCTTGTTGTGTTTCAAATGCTGTAATGCTTGAAAGAACTCATCTTGCTTGTCAGGGTCCTCCAATAAATCAGAAAAAATGACAATCAATGAACGTTTATGTGTCAGTTCAGCAATGTCATGTAGGGCTTGTATTGTCGCGGTACGAGTTTTTGTAGCTTGAGTGTATTTATTTAAATGTTTCTCAAGCTCACTGTACAGATACATGTGATGTCGCGTTGACGATTTTGCATTGGTATGTAGATCTAATTTATCTGTAAATAATGATATTCCTACAGCATCTCTTTGCCGCTTTAGTAATTCAATTAATGATGCTGCGGTATATATGGAAAACGAAAGTTTTGATTGTTCTGAATCTATCGGAAATAACATCGAACTTGAGCAATCAATTACTATTTGACAACGTAAATTTGTTTCCTCTTCATACTTCTTTGTAAATAGTTTTTCTGTCCTACCATATAGTTTCCAATCAATATGACGAGTTGATTCTCCTTTGTTGTAGAGACGATGCTCCGCAAATTCAACAGAAAATCCGTGAAAAGGGCTTTTATGCAAGCCCGTGATGAAACCTTCAACAACTTGCTTTGCTAAAAGTTCAATATTGCCAAATTTGGCGAGTTTACTACGGTCTATTTGATTCATCTATCTAAAATTAAGAAAAACTATCAATTAACGCTTCCGCAAGACAGCGTTTACAATTACCCCGGCAACTACCAGAAAGATTCCGATGTTGACGATTAAGCTTAAGGTCTCATCAAATACAAAGTATCCAATCAGGAACGCATAAATAGCTCCCAGATATTGAAATGGTGTAATGGTAGATGCACTACCAAGGTGTAAGGCACGTGTCATAAGTATTTGAGCGAATTGAGTGAAAATCCCAATGATTAGCAAGAATAACCACTCGATTCCTCGAGGCATAGTAAAGCTATAGAAGCATAGAAGAATCATAATTGGCATTGCAATCATGGGGAAATAGAAGACAATCGTTATGGGGGCGTCGGTTGATTTAAGTTTAATTATGGCAGTGTAAGCTAATCCAGAGAATACTGCAGCAATAATACCTAGACCCAACCAAAAGAATGATATGTCTTCCGGTCCAGAATTGTTACCTGTAATTTTATCTAAGGCAATTAATGCGACACCTGTAAAAGAGAGTCCAATAAAAAACCATTGCAAAGCTTTAACTTTCTCTTTCAGTATAATCATCGCAAGTATCACCGTGAAAATTGGAGCGAGATATTGAATCGTTGAGGCAATTGCTAGGGGTAAATAATGTATAGTGTAAAAGAAAATGGTTAGGGCGATTGTACCTGCTAAACCTCTAATGATTAGCCATTTTTTATTGTTTCCAAAAATGGGAAGCTTCCGTTGTTTTATAACAATCAAACTGATGATAAAAGAAACAATTGAACGCGCAAGAACTAATTCATGACCTGGATATTTTTGTAACCCTTCAACAAGATCCTGCGAATCTCCAGCGCCTAATAGTTTTACAAAGAAGTTCACAACTATAAAACAAAGCCCAGATAGGATAATGTATAAGATTCCTTTATTCATTCGGCAAAATTAATGATACTATTGATAGTAATTTCAAGAATGAAATTTAATTGGTAGATTAGCGTTAATTAGTTGGTATGAAACATATATTTTCCATAATTATAGTTTGTTTTTTGAGCATTCAAATAAATGCTCAAAAAATCAATCCTAAGTATACTTTCAATGTTGAAATTGGTTTACCTATTGCAACTGGTAATGAGCCGTTCAAGGATATTATGCAAGGACTTGCTTGTGCCAATATTTATGGTCAGTATAGTTTTCCATTTCACTTAAACATGGGGCTTGGTGTCCGTTA
>JBFHHS010000293.1:0-2923 GCA_041596895.1 Crocinitomicaceae bacterium
CCTCTTAACTTGTCATAGTCAGTAATGTTGTAATACGTTTTACCATCACGAACAATTTTCTCAATTACATTTTCAGAGGCACCTTTTTCAATCGCCCAAGAGGCAACTAATTGACGGTTTTGCATATGTTCTTCCTCTACATTTTGACCTAAGTTTAAACGTTGCAATTGCGCCAACATACCATTTCGGATATAACCATCGTACTCAGCCTTACCTACTTCTAGTGTGTTAATTAAGCCTAAATCAATCAATTTCGGATCCATGATGTAATAAAGTCCCACTAAATCAGCACGGGCTTCCTCTAGCGTACTGGCATAATTTTTTAATGTTTCAGCAGGTTGACCAACGCCTTTGTTAATTTGACCAGACGCATGTCCCACGACTTCATGTAAAGCAGTATGTAATTTTCCGGCTAAATAGGAATGCTCTTTTGCACGGTCGATTTCTTCTTGGTCATGGGCAAATTCCTCGGTCATTCCTTCTCCACCAGCTTCAGCGTAAGCCGAGATAATATTACCTAAACTAACTGACTTTGAACCGTGTTCTTGTCGGATCCAGTTGTTGTTTGGAAGGTTAACCCCAATAGGAGTGGAAGGAGAGGCATCACCAGATTCACTCGCGACCTGAACAACTTTGTACGAAACGCCTTTTACCTCTTTCTTTTTATGAGATTCGACCAATGGCGAGTTATCTTCAAACCATTGTGCGTTTTCGGCAACAACAGCCATCTGCTTCGAAGCTTCAAAATCAGTAATTTGAACGATGCTTTCAAAAGATGCTCTTTTTCCTAATGCATCACCATAAACTTCAATAAATCCATTGATCCAATCTATATCTCCTTCAGTTGATTTTGCCCAAAGAATATTATACTCATCCCAAGTTGTCAAATCTCCGGTTTTATAATACTCAATCAACTTCTCTAAAGCTGCTTTTTGATCTTTGTTTTCAGCAACTTCAACGGCTTTACTTAGCCAAAATGTGATTTTATCAATGGCTTCCCCATATTTACCTCCTGATTTCCAAACATCCTCATATAGTTTACCATCTTTTAGTGTCAAGGTTGAATTCAACCCTAATTCAATAGGATGTGGGTCTGAACTGTTTGATTTAGCATTGTAAAAATCTTCAACCATTTTTTGAGTAACGCCCTCTCCATAAAATCCATTTGCCGATGATACAATCATATCAACATTGGCATCTTTTACTTTACGTTTCATTTCTAGTTTGTCACTAAAAATCACTTCAAATGTTTCGTCACTGATTTTTGTATCAGTATCTGAAAGAAGCATTTTCATGTAATCTCTGGAAAATTGAGGCATAATTTTATCCATGCCATAATGGTGGTGTATTCCATTGGCAAACCAAACTTGTTTTGAATAAATCATGAAGTTTTTCCAGTCCTCGCTCTCACGATTACCTTTGAAGTTTTCAATAATAGATTCTAACCCATTACGAATCTCAAGGTTGTACGGATTGTTTTGATCGTAAATAATATCTCGTCCTGCTAATCCAGCTTGCGACATATAATAAACAAGCTTTTTTTGATCTAAAGACAGTTTGTCAAAGTCTTTGATTTCGTATCGCAATACTTGAATGTCAGCAAAGCGATCAACTTTCAGGTCACCCATTTTTACCTCGCTGTTTTGTTCAGAATCGTGAGGATTATTTTCATCATTTCCGCAAGAAGATAATGCAAGGGCACCAGCTAAAAACGGAATATAGGCATATTTCAATATCATATTGTCAAATTTTGTTATCCTAAAATAGTCAAACTTTGAAATAAATGATGTCTCGAATTATAAGCGGTTGAATTTAACTTATGAAAGGGGTTACTTTAAATCTTTCTTTGCCTTGGCAGTTCCGATATGCATCGTTATGAAATCAACATCCGCCTTTGGTGCACGAGCAGGAGAATACTCTCTTCCGTAAAAAATGATTTGAAGGTGAAGCTTATTCCATAATTCTTCAGGGAAAATCTTTTTAGCATCCTTTTCGGTTTGCACAACGTTCTTATCTGGAGTAATCCCCCAACGAACTAGTAATCGATGTATGTGGGTGTCAACTGGGAATGCAGGAACTCCAAATGCCTGAGCCATTACAACTGAAGCAGTTTTATGTCCAACTCCAGGTAGTTCTTCCAATAACTCAAAACTTTGAGGAACTTCGCCGTTATATTTGGCGATCAGCATTTCGGATAACGTAAAAATAGCTTGTGATTTTCGTGGAGATAATCCACAAGGGCGAATGATTTCTCTGATTTCATCCACAGTTAACTTCACCATATCAAACGGGTTGTTCGCTAGTTTGAATAAACTTGGAGTGATTAAATTCACTCGCTTGTCTGTGCATTGCGCAGATAATAAAACCGCAATTAGTAGAGTGTACGGGTCTGTGTGGTCAAGAGGGACTGGTGTCTCTGGATAAAGACGTTCCAGTTCATCTATAATGTATTTTGCTTTTTCTTTTTTCGTCATTTTATTCTGAATCCATTTTTTAGAAAGGCCATGAATTCATCAAACTGAGCTTTTGAAGTGAAGACTTTCTTAAACTCAGATTTAGTTGTTCGTTTTTCTTCAACCTCCTCGTCTTTCTTGTCCTCAACAGTGTTTGCTTCAGATTTATTCTTTTCAAACTCGATATGTGGTGTTGCGCCTTCTTCTAAGTTATCTATGACATCAAGTAAACCATCTTCCATTTCTGAAAGTTTGTCAGCGCGTTTAAAACGATCATCTGCTTCTTTTTGATATCCTTTTTGTTCAAGTAAAAGTCCAAGATTATTATGTCCGACGGCATCATCTGGATCTAATTCAACTGCTTTTTCATAATCGAGAATAGCACCGTCGATATCACCGAAGCTGTTTTTGGCAAAAGCACGGGCGGCATAGCGGTAACCATAGTCAGGTTGAAGCTCAATCGCACGGTC
>JBFHHS010000294.1:0-2868 GCA_041596895.1 Crocinitomicaceae bacterium
CTGAGCAAAGCACAAAAAGATCATTTGAGCCCCTAACTTATTCGGTCTTCGAAAGCTGCGCTCCCTCACTTATTCGGTTTTCAACCGCGTTCGGTCTTCGAAAGCTGCGCTTTCTCTTACTTTTTTTCGATGATTAGGCGAATTTTATTGAAATCTGCTGCACTATTTATCACTTTACGATAATCTTCGTACATCTCAGGTGACACGATACTTGTTGTATAAAACTCCAATACATTCACTGTAACAATATCTCCCTCCACTTTATATTCAGAAGTAAATTCAAAAACAACTTCTCCTTCTATTGACGCTGAATTCTTAAATGTTAAATCATCAATGTTAGGGATCGTGTATCCTTCAGGAATATTAAATGAAATTTCTCGCGTATACTTTCTACCGTATTCTGTTTCAACAGGAAGAACACGTTTTTTATCTTGGTACATTTCCATTTGAGGACCAATTAACTCCCCTACTTTAAACAGGTATTTTGGACCAGCTTTCTCAACAAACAAGTCAGTATTTGTTTTACCAATTACACTAAAAGGCTTAATACCAAAGTCTTCTGCTGAACCATTTAACGCCTCATAACTTTCTAACTCAATATCTTCATTCAAATATTTCACTTGAGATTCAAGTAACTCCTTTGTATTCTCTTCATCAAGTAGGTGAAGGATTGTCTGCAGATACATTGCATAATACCCTTGAACTGTATTTTCGATTGTCATCTTCGTCATTGTGATATCTTCCGGGTCAAACACCACGTCCACATTAATATTACTTTGTGTTTTATCGTACGCTATTGGGTCTATAAACTTGATTTTTCCAACTCCCGTTTTGAAATCTCCCAATGCAACTTCTTTCACAAAGAGTCCGTATGTATTGGTCAAATTTGGTGGTGGAAAACCTAAACGCGATGTAATATCATCTGGCGCCATATACTTTTTAACCGAAGGGAAATACAATAGATAATCTTGTAAAAAATTACTTGCCTCAAAAACCGGATCAAACCTCAAAATCGAACGATCACAAGTGACTACCATTTGAGACTTTATTCCCATCATTTCGTACAAACGAGAATAAAGCTTGATAAATCCAGATGCATTGGCAAATTTATTTTCAATAATTGAAGCAATATCAACATAATGATCCCCACCCTCTTCAACTAAAAAGATATTACGTTTCACATAATCTTCCACGCAACGAATGCGATCCTCATCATTTTCTTTATTCGCAGCACCTGTTTCTTTTAAAAGCTTTTTTAGCGCTTTTATTTCGGCCTTAGATTGTTCACCATAGATGAATGCATAAATATTCTCAGCATTTTGACCATAAGAAGAGATATCTCGCGTTGACGAACTTAAGTTTCTATCTAATTTATAAATCAAGAATTGACGTTCTGCATCATATGAAGATTGCGCTTCATATTCTAGTAAAGCCAAGGTATCTATAGAAATATTCCATCGAAATTTTTCAGTGCTTAATGTATCTCGTTTCACTTCATCAAGGCCATTAAAACTTTTCAACTCAAAGACTAAATTTGTTGGTGCGTAAAGATCAAATTCGCAATTATACTTCGTATAAGAAGACTGTAAAATTTGTCTCATACCTGTATATGATGGTGATTTTTGATGCACATAGAAATATTCAATAAAACTTCCTTTTTCAAGTCCTTCAAAAGTTAAATATTTGTACTCTTGCCCTGACTCCTCATCCTTTGCTGTTAAAACTTTAGACTCGTCTAACACAATAACCTCACCCGATTTAGTTATCACCCTTGCCTTGTATAACTCGAGCGCTTTGTTCGCTGAATACGGTAAATAAAGTTTATTATTCTCTTCAATCGCTTGATCTGAGTTTACCCACAAAATCTGGTGATCCAGGTTATATTCCGTAAAATTTCCCTTTTCATCAAAAAAGAACTCAACAACCGTTTTATCCTTTAGAGCAACAAAATCTGTGGAATCATCCTCTACAACGCTATAAACTGGATTGTCTTCCCAATCATATGACTTATAGAATGGTTCAAGATCTTGACCAAACAAAGTGAGCGACACACAAAAACATGCGATTAAACCAAAAATATTTTTCATCATTATTTAATTTTTCTTTAGAACTATTGATTCTTTATATTGTTTTTCAATTTTCTGAATAAGTTGATTGAATGCTTTAAATTGACTCTGTTTTAAGACAATAAAATCCATCAGGATTAGGTGTCGATAAATCAATTGATTTTCTTTCAATTCATATGAAATTTCGATCTTCCCAAATTCATTTTCGATCGAAATATTTTCTGGAAAGTAATCTATGGAATAACCATTTGGAATATTCAAGACGTTTACATAAGAATACATGTTTTTATATTCAAATTCCTTATCATACTTGTCCTTTTCATCGATTCGATATTCGGTCATATCGGTTGAGAGGTTGAGGTTTACATAAATCTCGTCTCCCAATTCTACAACGTAATTATCAATATTGAATTCATAATTCACTTTGAAATCAGCTTCATAGTCGAACTTATTTGTTTCAGTGCATTTTGTAACTATGAATTTGTTATTTCCCTTTCGAAAATTTCGAGTATAAAAAGCATTTATTTTATCCGCTTTTTGTTGTCCTTCCAGCACGTTGTAGTAATCAAGTTTTTGATACCCATTCATTACAACTTCACCAGACCCGTTTAGCTTTGCATTATCGATATACAATTGAGTTGAATCTCGAAGGAAATTCTCTTCAGCTGGAATGACAGGCACTTTTTGAATGGTAAATTCACCATCACCAAGTCCAATCAACGCTTCTTTACCTTGAATAAAAGAAGATGGGAGTCCAAATTTTAAATACCTTCCTGTTGCGTCTAAAAAATAATACCTAGCC
>JBFHHS010000295.1:0-2860 GCA_041596895.1 Crocinitomicaceae bacterium
AGGTCGATGGATATTGTGCATCTAAATCATTTAATTGTGCACATTTATTCTCAGCATGCGTGCGGTTGGAACGAGCTATCTTATACGTTTCTGAAACTGTTTCATTGATAGAAGTGTCGTAATGCGTACAAACACACGTGCGGTCTTTTAAACACGATTGTAATCCAATTGATATAACCGTTAATGCTAGAAATGTAAGTGTTTTCATATAAGCAATGTACAAAAAAAATGGCGCCCCTGAATAGGACGCCATTTAAATAATAATTTGGGAGCTTATTTCTTAATTACATTGAATTGAGAAGTTTCACCGTTTTCTAATTCAACATTGAAAACATAAACACCTGCCTCTAAAGAAGAAATGTTCATTTCAGTTTTTCCATTTGTTAATGAAACAGTTTCAGACAAAGCAAGTTTACCAGTAACGTCTGTTACAGTAACATTAGCTGAACCATTTGACTCAATTGAAATAGTAACAACATCAACAGCTGGGTTAGGGAATGCCATTCCAGCAACAGTTGTATGATCATCTAATCCTAATAAAGCAGCGTCAATTACTTTCAACCCAATAGCAGGAGTAGAAGAACCATTCCATCCACCAGTATACCATGTATCATCTACATATACAGGAGAGATTGGCATTGCGTTGATAGCTTGGTTACCATCATAGTTCAGATTACCATCATATCCAAAAGAAATAGTTGGATCAAATGATTGTAAACAGAATAAGTATCTCTGATCATCTTGTAATTCAATTGGAGCATCAAAAGGAACATAAACAGGATCTCCAGTTTCGTCATTTGAACTCGGATAGTGCGTAGCATAATCAATTTGATTCAATGCTGTAAACCATCCATTGTTTGTTGTGATAGTTGGATCTGTTAAATCAGCCCATGTATCATTCCACTCATATACATTAATGAAGATCTCAGCACCAGCTAAATTGTCAACAGAAGTATCAGCATAAGGAATAAAATAAGTTCCTAAAATACCTACATTAGAAGCATCTGGCTCTTGGAAGAACATACAAGATTGGTACTCAATTGTTGAGTTACTCGGGTAAGTCGTAGCTACTGGCATTCCAGCACCATCCAAATTTGCAAGAGAAATCATATCATCGTTAACTGTAAAAGATGAAGTGAATACATTGTCGAAATCAGAATCATCTGTTCCTCCAAGGTCTAGGGTATACGTTAAGGTATACTCACCAACAGGATACATACCTATTCCACCTAAATCAAATGGAGGAAATTCACTTGGGTTACCATTTGCGATGAATACAGTATCACCACTAACGATATTCAAAGGTCCAACAGTTTCATCATAAACATTTCCAGTTGGTCCATCTATTGTAGCATTAACCGTAATGTTTGATTGGTCATTAGTTCCGAAGTTATATACTTGGATAGCTAAGTCAAATCCGTTATCAAAAAACGTGTTAGATGCTCCATAAGGAGAAATTAGTAACTCTGATTCTGTAGCGCCTATATCATTTGCGTATGCACCAACTTTGTTACCTAAAAACATTACAACTGGTCCGTTTGCCATTTCATTTGTAAGTAGTAAACCGTCAGTACTTGAAATCATTACAACAGGAATATTAACGTTGACACCTTCAGCACCACCACCCATTGGAACTGCCTCTGGGTCTCTGTTAATGATGATTACACCAACAGCACCAGCATTTTGAGCTAGAAGAGCTTTGTATCCAAATTCGCATGTATTTCTGTAAATAACAGCAATTTTTCCTGTTAAATCATTCACAGTACCAGCAGGAGGCGATCCAGCAGCAGGAGCACCCGCACAACCTTCAGCAGAAATAGGATTTCCTTGAGCGTTAGTTCCTGTGGAACCATCATCAATCATCATTAATGTATCTTGAACAAATACACCAGTGACTAAGAAGTCAGGAGTTGCCCAGTCTAATCCGGCAGGGTCGGCCCATTCGAATTCATAATTTCCAGTAATTGATGCTGGAGAAACCCCTGCACAAACTACTTGTGAATGTCCTAGAAAACTAGTGGCAATCACGGCCATAGAGAGTATTAGTTTTTTCATATTTAAGTGTTTTAGTTGACACTAAATTACAATATTTTAATTACTTCATACTAAAGTTAATAGAACAAAAAAGGGGATGAATAAAATTCAACCCCTTTAAGTATTCTTGTTGGTTATTTTATCCTTCTGAAGAAATCGATGCTTTTAAGAATTCACGATTCATTCTTGCGATGTTTTCTAAAGAAATTCCTTTCGGACATTCCACTTCACAAGCACCAGTATTTGTACAATTTCCAAATCCTTCTTTATCCATTTGTTCAACCATATTTAAAACACGGTTTTGGGCCTCAACCTTTCCTTGAGGTAATAATGCATATTGAGAGACTTTCGCTGAAACGAACAACATTGCTGATGCATTCTTACATGAAGCAACACATGCTCCACAACCGATACATGCGGCAGCGTCAAACGCTTTATCTGCATCTAATTTTGGAATAGGCAAAGCATTCGCATCTTGTGTATTACCAGAAGTATTTACAGATACGAATCCACCGGCTTGCTGTATTCGTTCGAATGCAGTTCTGTCAACAACTAAATCTTTAATCACAGGGAACCCCTTAGCTCTAAATGGCTCGATATAAATTGTATCACCATCATTGAACTTTCTCATGTGCAATTGACACGTTGTTACACCACGGTCTGGGCCATGAGGTTCTCCGTTAATATGCATAGAACACATTCCACAGATTCCTTCACGACAATCATGATCAAAAGCGATAGGATCTATGCCATCAACGATTAATTGTTCATTTAAAACATCCATCATTTCAAGAAACGACATGTGTTCTGACACATTATCAATAGG
>JBFHHS010000296.1:0-2798 GCA_041596895.1 Crocinitomicaceae bacterium
CATCAGTCGCGATATTCAATTCCGGTTAACTTTAAAAACAATGCTTCTAAGCTCGTTTCGTTATGATCTGCTAATAAATGGTCAAGGTTGTCCAGTGTGATTAGAATTCCCTGATCTATCAATAATATTTGATTACAAAACTCCTGACCCTCATTCATGTGATGTGAGGTGTAAATTATGGTTGTTCCATTGACGTTCAGTTCTTCCAAGTATGTCATTATCGCATTCTTACTTTGAACATCAACACCAACAGTAGGTTCGTCTAAAAATAAGATGTCAGGATTATTGATAATGCCGATGGCCAAATTGACGCGTCGTTTCATTCCTCCGGAAAACTTTCCTACTTTTTTATGAATTACATGAGAAAGTCCAAGTACTTTGAGTAATTCATCAATCTTTGATTTTAGTTCTTTCTTCTGAATACCGTACAATGCACCAAAATACATGAGGTTTTGGTACGGTGATAATTCAGGGAAAAAAGAAAAATCTTGTGGGACGTAACCAATTTTAGGAAGTACTTCTTTTAATCCAGTCGGTTGATTGTCTTTAAAATATGTAATTTCTCCAGAGGACTGTTTGATGATTCCGCAAAGAATGGAAATCAATGTTGTTTTTCCGGCACCATTTGGACCGAAAATTCCAATTTTACTACCTTTAGCAACTTCAAATGAAATATCATTAAGACTTGGTTTCTCTGTTTTTGGGTATTGTTTCGAAACCTTATTTATCTCAATAATTGCGCTCATCTAACGCAATTTCAATTTAGACAAATCTTGAAAAGCTTGCTTTTCTAATGCCGCGATTTCATTCATGATATCAGCAGCATGATCAAAATCTTTTTGTGCAGTGATGCGGCCTTTATAAATTCCAGCCATTTGCAATGCACTATCGCGCCATAAATCTCCCGATTTTGTAAATTCTTCTGAAATACGAATCAATTTATCGTTTCCTAACCGTTCTGCAGCCTGCTCAAGGAATGCGGCGTATAAGAATCTAAATCCACCGCCACCAGTTCCAATTTCTTCTTGCATGCGTACAATTTGTCCTAGGAATAAACCTGCTTGACGTTCTCCAACCTGATCGCGCCATTTACGCACCTTAGATGCAGTATGATTTATACCACGAACGCCAGCAGCTCTTGCTGGGATATGTAACATATCTCGCACGTTATGCTTGATTCCTTTAACAATACCTTTACGAATCATTTCCTCTGTAATGATTCCGGCCTTTTCAGCGTAGTATATATGACCTTTTGGAGCCAACGCACCTTTTGCAAATCTAACTTTTTCAAGTTCTGGAGCAGTTAACGTTGTTGTCGTCTCCATTACAGGATCACTAATTAAATAGTTATCTTCTTCTTTACCGTAAACAATTAAGTTATGTGCATTGAAGTGAAAACGATATTCTTTAGGAAAGTACATTAAGTGAAAAACACCAACCTGACATCCAACAGAAAGTCCTTGATCTAGTTTTTCATCTAGGTATGTTTGTGCAGCTTCTTTAGAACTGAATTTCTTACGATTGACATCCACGTTTAATACCTTGCAAGTTCTTTTGAAGATCGAACCGGGCATTGAACGGAATGAAATTGCTGGACCACCATTCACTTTTAAAAAAGGAATGTGAATGTAAAACAACCCAGATCCCATTCCAAAAGCTAACGGTTCATTCATCCAATCCATTCCTTGTTGTTGTAACAAGTTGACGGTTACACCATTTTCACAGTGAGCAGTTTGTATGTGTTTAAAATTTTCCACTAAACGTTAAAGTTTTTTAAGTCTTCCAGAGACACTTCGAAGGTATCTGCATAAACTTGCAACTTTTTATCGCTAAGTTTTTTGAAAACATGAGGCTTCATATGGCGTTTTACACTCCATTTAGAAAAACCGGTATAACCAGCTAAAACTGGTAAGTCCATTAATTTTAATTCGAAAAAATATAGAATTGGGCTTGCTTCGCCATTCAATACTTTCTGTTTAGCTTCTTCCACACGACGATCAATTTCTTCCCATTGATTATCTAATGCCGCAGCTTTTGCTTCCCATCCCGTGCTAAGACCAGTAACATATTTACCATCTTCACCTTTTACATAACACACTTCACGTGTAAATTTTTCAAGGGCACTTTTATCTTGTGGAAGCTCTTCTTTTTTCATTTAGCAAACAGTTAACATACTAAAGACGTACGAAAAACGAGAGCTTTCAGGTACAGCTAAGAGAACTTTGTCACCAACTTTAAGTTTACCACTGTTGAAGAGTTCATCTACCATCAAGTAAATAGATCCAGCCCCAACATTTCCTTTTGTTTTAAGGTTTGTAAACCAACGTTCTTTAGGAATGTGCATGTCGCACTCGACAAGCATATCTGCAATTTTATCTTCAAAGAAGTAGCTCGACATGTGAGGTAGGAAATAAGTAATGTCATCTACATTTATTCCTTTGTCTTTGATAGCTCCTTCTAACTTTTTAAAACCTAAGCGAACGATATTTTCTCCCAAAAGTTTAACGTCTTGTTTGATACTTAAAATTGATTTGTCATTAATCTCTTGCGGAGAATAATCCATATAACTTTTCAGCGTACCATCTTCTAACTTATCCGATGCCATATACATACAAGCTTCAGCTTCATTTGCAAAAGAATATGCTTCAATCCAATCTACTTTTAGCGAAACACCCGTTTCATTTTTCTTTGTAGACATTAAAAAAGTGGCAGCACCATCTGAAAGCATCCAACGTAAGAAGTCTTTTTCAAAGGCCAAGTATGGATTTTCTTCCAATTCTCCCATGCGTTTCACTTCC
>JBFHHS010000297.1:0-2756 GCA_041596895.1 Crocinitomicaceae bacterium
ACTCAAAGCATTCAACGAACCATACTTTTGAACTCCAACCCCTTCCTTCTCCCAAGAAATCGTTTCATACCCATCAGTCGTTTTACTAACCATTTCCGGCATATTATTTAAGGAATACGCGGTAATATCGAAGGGAGACATGTTTCTGATTGTAATTCGTGAATACAAAGATGGGATATCGGATTCAAGAACAAACAAATCTGAAAGCACATATCCGTCAATATCAATTCTGTAAGCAATATCTAACACATCACCAACTTCTACATTTGGATATGTCAACTGTACTTTTCTAGTCCCATAAGAACCATATTTTGTCTTAGTTTCAGCATATGTTGTAATAATTTGATCTCCATCCAAATCAAGTATAGTTCCATCAGGTTTAATGTTTCTAGCGTTCAACATTCCGATGCGTCCATTGTCACCTATAAACATCTCCTTTTGGCTATATTCCTCTGCAGCCTCAGTTGAATTAATATAAACCCTTCTAAATACAATTTTAGTAGTTAGATAAGAATCTTTGATGTCGGTTGTTTCAATATTTTGAAGAAAAAATACAGACTCTTCTTTTAATGAATCTGCAAGAACAGGAGCTTCATACTCTGGCCAAGTAAATTTTCCAATTGCTCCATCTGCAAATGCTATTGAAGTATTCAGTAATAGTGATCCTAGTATTAAAATAATAAGTTTCATTCTAGTGTAATAATTGGTTTAGACCAAAATTTCTCCCAGTCTGAATTAATCTGATGATTTTTAAATTGTTCCTTGTTTTTATGGCTAGGCAAAACCAAATCGATATTCAGTATCGACCTATATGATTCGTTAAGACTAATAGATAATGTTTCATAATCTACATCATTTAGCTGTACATCTCCTTCAAAATTCAATGAAATTAACACAGGGGAATCAACCACTGGAAACTCCGATGAATTAAACAATAGGCACATCATTCTTAAAGAAGGAAGAAAGGACAAATCAAACATTTTTTTCTTTCCTAAACTTGCATACATAGAAGGATCTAAATCCGTAGTTAAACGAACAAAGGACCTTGAATCTTCGATACTCAAAGAGTCAACAGACCATTTCAGCTTTGTAATAATTTCAAAAATCTCTTCAATTTGATTAACGGGCTGATGATTCTTCAAATGAATCCCATAGAACGTGATATTCATTTTGCCGTACGTGACCAATTCAAGGTTGATTTTTTTAGCAGTTTCATCAAAAGAATAATCAAAATAAACATTCGATTTACTGCGCGGCACATTTGGGACATCATGGAAATACCCTTCTTGATTTCCAATCATAAACACTTCCGTATCTAAAATTTGAATGCTTGGGTCTCCAAAAATACATGCATCTTCCGTAGCGTCAAGGTAATACCACTCTCCATCCAATTTTAAAGCACTAATCATATGATTCGCTTGATGAATAGCTGGAAAATTAAAAACTCCAGGCTTAGAATTCGTTCTAGAAATAGCGCAATACGCTTCAAAGCCAAAATAACGATAAAGGGCAGTGAGCAAAGTTGCCATATCTTTGCAGTCACCCAATCCATTCTTCATTACTTTTTCGCAATTGCGCGGGATAATTGCATTGATTCCATTCTCAATATCAATGTATTTAACATTTGACTTGACATAATCAAAACACGCTTTTGCCAACTCCTCCTTCGTGGCATTTTTTGAAAACACAATGAGTTCTTGTGGAATATCACTTTCTGATAATTCAAACAATGGATCTATTCTTGTGCTAAACCAATAAGAAAAATAATCCTCCGGTGAACTTTCTTTTGGATGAATCAACATTGATATAATCGTATCACTCTCTAGGTCTGAAGTTGTCACCACCCCTCCATTAAGAATATCTAAATCAGATTCAGCATTTGTGGAAATAACCAAACCTTCCGGCAAGCTATAATTATAACTCACAGAATCTGCATCGTAATTCCCATGCCTTTCCATCCTACTAAGAAAAATGGGATATTTCTCCTTTAATTCCACTCGCAATAGGAAATGAGAATTCGAAGGAACTTTAATGTAATAACTTTTACTTCCCGAAAAAAACGAAGAATAACTTATGGTCGAGGTTGTTATTTCTCGCGTTGAATTAACACTTTTCCATTTCTTATTCTTGAATACAAACAATTGATAAGACTTCAATTCGGTAAATTCCGCGACTGAAAAAGGTACAATATCATAATCGTCTTGAAGACTAACCCCCTCAATTTCGATTGTTGTGGTATACGATTCTAAGTCATCAATTTTATAAGAATATGACTCACTTAAAATCTTGGTTTCACCAAAAGAGTGAAGCGAAAAGCTTACGAAAAAGAGTAATAACGAAAAATGAATAGTCGCGCGCATAAAGTGGTAATTGCGGCAAAAATACTTCTTTTTTAAAAGGAATAATACTGTTAAAAAAAACTGTATCAGTTATACTCTAATTTGGATTGATTCTATTTAACAACCTCAACATCTTTTACACGAAGATAATTTGGTTCCAACACCCAATTTCCTTTTGTATCGATAATCCCCCAAGCATCTTTTGTTTTGCACGCTGCGGCATAACCATTTTTAAATTGTCTTACGTTGATAAATTGGGCTGAAATAACTTCTTTACCATAAGCATCTACAAAGTGATCAACTAATTCCTGTGAGTTCATAATTCTTTTTGCATTGAAATCTGGATCACAAATATGACATGATGATTTTAGATAAACAAAAAAATGTAATCCATTTCCTTCCATAGCAAGTCCTAAT
>JBFHHS010000298.1:0-2741 GCA_041596895.1 Crocinitomicaceae bacterium
AACTGAGCTACCTCGCCATACACTGCAATCGTGTGATTGCGGGTGCAAATATAGTAGTAATTTTATTTCGAGCAAGTCTTTTTAAAAGAATGTTCTATAGTTTTTCTAATTGTATTTCAATAAAATCTGCAAGACTCTGAATATGACCTGTTGTGAAGTCGAACTTAACACCTGCAATTTCATAAATCTCAGGAATACTTCTTGTGTATGCTAGTTTCAATGCATCTTTATATTGCTGAATAGCGAACTCTTTGTTTGTCAAACTATTTTTCCAAATACCTAAAGCTCCTAATTGAGAAATGCCATATTCGATATAATAAAATGGGACTTCAAAAATATGTAACTGTCTTTGCCACGAAGTTGCAAGCAAATCCTCATTTCCTGTCCAGTCCGTTAGTCCTGTTCCGTATTCTTCACAAAGTGAAACCCATTTATTCGTGCGTTCTTCTGCAGTATGAGTGTTATTTTCGTAGAGCCAATGTTGAAATTCATCAACTTGAGCTACCCAAGGAAGAATCTTTAAAATCGTTTCTAATTGTTCTTTTTTAGCGCGTTTTAAATCGTCCTTATCGGTATAAAATTCGCCCCACTTTTCCATAGAAAGTAATTCCATAGACATTGAAGCTAATTCAGCAACTTCTGAAGGAAGGTTTTTAAATCCAGTTAATTCTAAGTCTCTGCTCAAGAATGAGTGAATAGCATGACCGCCTTCATGTACCATTGTTACTAAGTCTCGGTGTGAACCAACGGCATTCATGAAAATGAATGGAACACCAATTTCGTATAAAGGGTAATTGTAGCCACCAGGTGATTTTCCATTCTTCGATTCTAAATCCAAATGATTCATTTTATCCATTGTTCTAAGGCAATCTCCAAAATATGGATCAATTTGATTAAACATTCGAATCGTGCCGTCCAAAAGCTCCTTCCCAGTTTCAAAAGGTTTTAATGGAGCTTTTCCCTCAGGATCAACTTCTGTGTCCCATGGCATGAATTTCTCCTTTCCCAATAAGTTCAAGCGTTCTTGTTGAATTTTACGTACGATTGGAACGATCACTTTCTTTATTGAAGTGTGGAAGTTATAACAATCCTGAACGGAATAATCGAACCTTCCCATGGCTTCCATTTTGTAATCCCGGAAATTTTTAAATCCGGCATTTACTGCAATCTGATGCCTTTTCTTTAAAAGTGAATCAAATAAATTGTCGAATGATTCAAAATCTTGTCTTCGACGTGCTGCAATTTTTTCAAAAACAGTTTTTCTTAAATCTTCATCTGTTTCTTTTAGTAGAGAAGAAGCTTTTTGCATTGTTATTGTCTCACCATCGTGTTCAATGCTCTGAGCAGCAGATAATGCTCCAAATTGTTGACTTTCTTTTGCAACTTCAGATATAATATCAATGTTCTCTTCACGATAAAGGGCTAAAGCTTTACGCACACGTCTAAACAAAATGTGATAAGCTGGGTCTGACTCTAAATCTTTGGTAAATTCAATATCATTTAATTTACGATTGATTTTGTCTTCTAATGGAGCAATCTTTGGTTGAATTTCAGTGACAAAAAACGTGTAAGCATTACTCAAAGCTTCATCCTTCGTATTAATCGTCATTTTGATGTATCGCCAAGCCGCGTCTTCTTCAAGAATTGCTTCTAATTCACTATTGTCTCTTAACCAAATTGTAAAATCTTCTAAAGAATTTATTTCACGCTCTACTAAATCTTTGAAATATACTGCAATAGAATCCCAGTTTTCAATTTTCAAATCTTGCGCTACAAAATGGCGTTTAGGTTTATTGATAATCATAATTTGTTGCATAAAAAAAGTCGGTTTCCCGACTCTTAAATTATTTTTTTGTGCTTTTCTTGGCTGCCGGCTTTTTCGCTGCTGGCTTTGCTTTAGCTTTCGGTTTCTCTTCTTTATCAGCGGCAGGTTTCTTTGCTGGGGCCTTTTTCTTTGCCGGAGCTTTCTTTGCTGGAGCTTTATCTTCTAGGTCTTTAGTTTCTTTCTTTTTCGCTGGAGCTTTTTTCTTTGGAGCTTCTTTAACTTCTGGTTTTAAATTTCCAGATTTTGCTAATAAGTTAAACCATTGAAATAACTTTTTAATGTCAGAAGGGTAAACGCGATCTTCATCATAGTTAGGAAGTATATCCGACAAAAATTCAGTAAGCGTATTAATGTCTTCTTTATGAGAAGGAGCTTCTTTACCTTCAGTTTTCGTATAAATATCCGCAAAAATCTCTTTTAACGGTTTATCATTTTCGTATGTGTAAATACTAATGTCCTCTAGAGCAGAGATTCTATCCGTTGAATACGCTGGAAATCGTTTTTTGTCAACTACTGACTCAACAATTATACTGTTTTTCCCTTGAGCTACTACTTTAAATAATCCTGGTCGCCCAGAGATAGAAATGATACCTGATAAATCCATTGTTTGTGTTTTGAAGACCGTAAAAATATAAATTCTTGTTGTTTATTCTTACAATCGGCTTATTATCTATTTATAATCGAATAATTTTTGAGGTAAATGTTCCTTCGCTTGTTATGATTGAGACGATGTAACTGCCTGAATTTACATTGTTTAATGAATAATCATTCCCATTGTTTGAAACCAATTTTATTTTTTTTCCATCTACAGATAATAGATATACCTCATCAATTTGATACTCAGAATCAAAGCGTACCATATTTGTTGCAGGATTTGGATATGCGTTGATTAATTTGAGGTCACTTTCGTCTAAAC
>JBFHHS010000299.1:0-2718 GCA_041596895.1 Crocinitomicaceae bacterium
CAGGATTCACATTCTCAAAAATGGGGGGTGAGTTTGTTCCACAACTGGATGAAGGAGATATAGCGTTTCATGCAATCCTCAAACCCGGAAGTTCACTGACTGAAACGATTGAAACGACTACTAAGATTGAAAAAATCATATTGTCAAAGTTTCCTGAGGTTGAACACGTAATGTGTCGTATTGGTGTGGCGGATGTTCCTACCGATCCTATGCCTATGGATATTGCGGATTGTTTTATAATACTAAAACCTCAAAGCGAATGGGTCTCCGCTGTATCTAAGGAGGAATTAATTGACAAAATAAAGGAAGCTGTTGAAGTGGTTCCAGGAATCAATTACGAATTCACTCAACCAATCGAGATGAGATTTAATGAACTTCTAACAGGAGTGCGTGAAGATCTAGCAATCAAACTATTTGGGGAAGACTTGGAAGTATTAGCCTCTAAGGCCGAAGAAATTGGGAAGATCGTTAGTACCGTTGAAGGTGTTGCAGATATGAAGGTAGAAGCAACAAATGGTCTACCGCAAATAACTGTTGATTACAATAGAACCAAACTCGCTCAGTACGGCTTAAATATAAAAGAGCTGAACATGTATGTTGAATCGGCCTTCGCAGGAGGAAAGGCAGGGGTGATTTTTGAAGGAGAAAAACGATTTGACTTGGTGGTGAGACTGGACGAAAAACACAAGAAAAGCATAGAAAACTTAAAAGACTTGTTTGTCAATTTGCCAAATGGATCTCAGATACCGATGAGAGAGTTAGCACAGATAAGCTATGAGCCAGGTCCTATGCAAATTAGTCGTGACAATACTAATAGAAGAACGTACGTTGGAATTAATGTTCGGGGTCGTGATATAAAATCAGTGGTTACTGAAATCCAACAAAAGTTGGACAAAGAATTGGAATTACCACCAGGGTACTACATTCGATATGGCGGAGCATTTGAGAATTTAGAGCGCGCTAGTGATCGTCTTAAAATAGTCGTTCCAATTGCTCTTTGTCTAATCTTTCTTTTGATATTCTTTGCATTGAAATCCTTTAAGCAGTCTCTAATGATTTATATGGCAATACCGCTCGCTGCCATTGGAGGTATTTTCTCCCTTTGGTTACGAGGCATGCCTTTTAGTATTTCAGCAGGAGTAGGATTTATCGTTTTATTCGGAGTAGCAGTCTTAAATGGACTTGTACTCATCAGTGGTTGGAATGAATTAAAAGATGAAGGCGAAGACGATATTGACATCAGAATAAAAAAAGGAGCAAGAAGAAGAATAAGACCTATTCTTCTCACAGCACTCACAGATGTTTTAGGGTTTTTACCCATGGCCATATCTACTTCAGCCGGAGCAGAAGTTCAACAACCACTTGCGACAGTAGTTATCGGGGGAATGATAACGGCCACTTTGCTAACTCTATTTATCCTTCCAATACTTTATCGTTGGGTAGAATCAAGAAAACAGAACAAAATGAAAGTAAAACCTATAATAGCAACCGTTGTATTGATGGCAATAGTATTCCCTTTTAACTCGGTTAACGCACAACAAGACCCCCTTTCATCGTTGGATCAAGTCTTGGAAATTGCCTTGGAGAATAACGGTCTGGTTCAAGCCTCTCAACTCAATGTAGAAATTGAAATGTTAGGGAAGAAAACGGCAGTGAACATAAACAAAACAGATTTCAACGTGCAGTATGGCCAGATGAATAGTTATGAGAATGATTTTGCGTTTGACATAAGTCAACAATTTGCATTTCCAACGCTATACGGAGCTCAGCGAAAACTTGCCTACGAACACGTTGAGGAGAGTGAAATTCAATTATCAATTACGGAAAATGAACTTAAAAGAAACATTCGTCAATTATGGATGCAGCTTACATACTTAAACGAAGATCAACATCTTCTAGATTTTCAAGATAGTTTGTATATCACCTTCCTAAAAGCTGCTGAACTTAGATATGAAACAGAAGAATCTAGTTTTCTTGAAAAAACAACGGCAGAAACAAAGGTTCTTGAAATTGAAAACAAACTAGATTTGGTGAAGGCGGATATTGTCATAATTGAAAGTCAATTGACTGCATTGATGAATGATAGTATTGCATATAAGTTTGAACCAGGTTCAATCCAAAAAAGAGAAATCTCAAGCATTTATGATCCTGAACTTGTCGATCAAAACCCACAGTTAGCTTATTATGATAACCTCATTAATATCGCCAACGCTGAAAAATCGGTGCACACGTCTGAAATGTTACCTGATATATCTATTGGGTATTTCAATCAATCAATGATTGGGAGCACAACATCGAATGGTGGAATTGCATCTTCATCGGATAGATTTACAGGAATACAAGCTGGAATATCACTGCCTCTATTCTTTGGTTCGTACAAAGCGAAGATCAAACAATCTAAGCTAAAGGCAGAAATGGCAGAAACTAATGCGGATTACAACAAATTGATGCTTCAAAGTTATCATCAACAATATTTGAATGAACTGCTAAAGCATAAGAGCAGTTTAAATTTTTATGAAGATAAAGCTGTTCCTCAAGCTGACGTAATCATTGAAAATGCTAACAAGAGTTTTACAAATGGCGCAATCGATTACATCGAATACATACAAGCGATGAACCAGGCATTGGAAATCAAATTCAATTACCTGAATACACTCAATAATTACAATCAGGCGGTTATCAATCTTGAATACCTGATCAATCAATAATAACTCTAAA
>JBFHHS010000300.1:0-2704 GCA_041596895.1 Crocinitomicaceae bacterium
GTATTAATCCAAAAGAGGAGAAAAAACTTCATTTGTTCATTTCTTCAACCAGTAAATCTGAAGCAATTCGATTGAACTTTGAATTGTTTGAGGGTTTGTCAAGATTTAGAGCAAAACATGGATTGGAAGAGTTGATTTCAACAGGCCCTTATCTAATTCCTCCAAAAGTAATTAAGGATAGAGGTGAGGTATGGAATTCCTATTGGGAGAAACATATCGACTCTACAATGACGGAAATTCGGGCTAATGCTGTTAAATATGATTTTTCTGAAAAGGCATTTAATCCATTTGAAAGTTGGGTAAGGATGGATGTCCCGTTGGAGAATAACGAAGAATTATTGTCTGACCTAGGTTTAAATCGGTTTATATATCAAACAGATAAAGGTTGGAATTTAATCACCAGTGTAGTTCTTGATAGAAGTGAATTGGATTTGTTTAAGACAGAATTCAGTCAATATGAAGGGGTTTACATTTTTGACGTGGCTGAAATGGCTAATGCTTTAATGATTTCGGTTCAAAATGATTTTAATTACTTACTCTTATTCTCATCATTAGTAGTGTTGATTTCCTTATTGGTGATTTATGGTCGCGTTGAATTGGCATTGTTTAGCTTTTTGCCTATGGTAATTAGTTGGGTCTGGATTCTTGCAATTGCTGGAATGTTTGACATTCAATTCAACTTTGTAAATATCATTGTTGCAACCTTTATTTTTGGTTTGGGGGATGATTTTAGCATTTTTGTTACCGATGGTTTGATTCAAAAATATAAAACGAAATCAGATTCATTAAAGTCGTATCGTTCCGCAATAATCTTGTCAGGAATTACTACAATTATTGGGACAGGTGCATTGTATTTCGCGAAACATCCTGCGATCCATTCGATTGCTATTATTAGTGTGGTTGGAATTGGTTGTATTATGCTGGTAACGTTGTTAATTCAACCTGCCATTTTTGAGTTTTTTGTGACGAATAGGACGTCTAAAAAGAAATCACCAGTAACATTGTTGGGGTTACTTATAAGTTTGTTTCTGTTTACTTACTTCTTCATCGGTTGTATTTTTATTAACCTTTTTTTATTGCTGTTAATTCCGTTTCCTGCTCCTAAGAAATCAAAAAGAAAACTACTCAACTTTATCGTTTCTAAGTTAGCAAAGTCGACTATCTATCTTGGTTTTCACACGAAGAAGAAAATTATTAATTCAGAAAAATTAAATTTTGATAAGCCTTCTATTATTGTAGCGAATCATTCTTCTTTTTTAGATATCCTCCTTATGATAATGCTGAATCCAAAGGTGATTATCATGGTTAAAAAGTGGGTGTATAATTCTCCAGTGTTTGGATTGTTCATTCGCTATTCTGGGTATTTGTTCATTGCTGAAGGAACAGAATACAATATGGAGTTAATCCAGAGTAGGGTGAATGATGGGTATTCAATCATGATTTTCCCAGAAGGAACACGTTCTACCGATGGACAGATAAAACGATTCCACAAGGGAGCATTTTATTTAGCGCAAGAATTGAAATTGGATATTCAACCTATTTTGATTGTCGGTGCAAATTATGTGAATGCTAAGAATGATTTTATCATTAAATCGGGATCATTGATATTGGTGGTGTTAGATCGCATTACGCCTGGTCAGGAAATATACAATCAACGTTTCGGCTTGTTTACGAAATCAGTTTTGTCGCTAATGCGCTCAGAATATAAGCAAGCACTTAATGAACATGCCAACACCAAATATTTAAAAAGAAGGGTTGAATACAATTACTTATATAAAAGTCCAATTACCGAATGGTACGTTAAGATTAAGTGGCAGTTTGAAGCAAAAAACTTTGAGTATTATGACAATCTAATTCAAGATCGTAAACGAATAATTGACATAGGTTGTGGATTAGGTTACCTCGGTTATTATCTCCATTATAGAAATGAAGATCGAATAATTACCGGAGTTGATTACGATGAAGATAAAATTGCGGTTGCTCAAAATGGATATGATAAAACAGATCATTTAAACTTTGAGAGCAAAGATTTGAGAGAGGTTGTTTTTGATTCTCCAGATGTGGTCTTTTTTAATGATGTATTGCACTACATAAGTCTTGATGATCAATTTGCTGTTTTAAAGAAAGTCGCAGATGCCTTAAACGAAAATGGGTTACTTTTTATTCGCGATGGAATCACGGACTTATCTGATAGGCACGCAGTTACTCAGCGCACAGAAAAGTATTCCACACAAATTGTAAATTTCAATAAAACATCAGGGGATTTATCCTTCTTTTCCTCAAAAGATATTTTTAAATTCGCTGAGGAGCATCACTTCGATTGTGAAATGATTGAACAATCAGAAAAAACATCGAATGTTTTGTTTGTATTACGAAAAACTACGAATGACTGAAACTGAAAAACTATATGATTTTATCGTTGTCGGAAGCGGTATTGGTGGATTAGTTTCTGCTGCAATTCTGGGAATGGAAGGTCATTCTGTATTGGTTTTAGAAAAGAATCATCAAATCGGTGGAAGTTTACAAGTTTTTAGTCGAGATAAATGTGTGTTTGACACTGGTGTACATTACATCGGTAGTTTAGATGAAGGAGAAAACCTACATCAAATTTTTAAATACCTAGGTATTATTGATGAACTCAAAATGCATCGATTAGATGATGCAGGATATGATCGTGTGCGTTTTGCAGATGGTAAAGAGTATA
>JBFHHS010000301.1:0-2672 GCA_041596895.1 Crocinitomicaceae bacterium
ATACTGAACTTCATGAACAAAGTGATGACGAGTTGGACATGTTAGATCAAGCATTTTTCGTAGAAGATAACAGTCGTCTAGGTTGTCAAATTCAAATCGAAGAAGCAATCGATGGAATAGTATTGAGATTAGCTCCTGAAGCTTAATCTAATTTTTTAATTTTTCGGGAATAATGCACACTGGAATAGGTTCAATCTTATGCTGATTGATTCTGTTCAGTCGTCTGTATATTTTTAATACCTCTACCTGACGTTCACTTAGCGTGTTTTCGTCTCCTGCATAATCCATTGCCCATTCTAGTTCTGGATAAGAAGCTCCAATCTGATCTTCATCCGATCTTCCATCAGCCCACAAGCCATCGGTTGGTTTAGCTTGAACTATTTCCTTAATGACACCAACTTCTTCAGCAATAGCCCAAACTTCAGTTTTAGTTAAATCGGCAATTGGGCTTAAATCTACTCCACCGTCACCATATTTCGTAAAGAAACCAATTCCGAAGTCTTCAATTTTATTTCCCGTCCCGGCTACTAAACATCCATTTGCTTGACCTAACGCGTACAATGTAGTCATACGTAATCGAGCTCTTGTGTTTGCCATTGCTAAATGATGAACATCAAGATCAAAAGGCATTGCTTTTTCAATTTCGGTAAAAGCATCCGTCAAATCAATATCGTATGAGCTAACATTTTCAAAACGCGATTTCAAATCAGCGATGTGGTTCATAGCCCTTCCATATTCGGCAGATGTTTGACGAATGGGCATACTTACCAAAATGACTTTTTTACCTGTCATTGCGCATAAAGTTGATGTCAAGCCTGAATCGACGCCTCCGGAAATTCCGACAATAAAACCAGACAGCCCGGCGTTATCGCAATAGTTGCTTAGCCAGGCTGTAATGTGTTGTGCTATTTCTTTTGTTTTCAAACTGATTAGAATAAGATGGAAACTTTTAATTGCAATTGACTTTGTCTCGCTTTGTTAGAAAAGTAATCCTCTTCAGTTGCATTTCCAAAATCATCCGTATTAAACAAATATCGATCGTTTGCACTTTTATTCCAGTACAATGGCATGAATCCATAGTAATATCCAATCTCCGCTACTAAACTTGTAGATCCTATAAAGTTCCACTCTGCACCTCCAGCAAGTCCAACAGCTGATTTGAAAAAGATCATTTCACTTTTAGACGACGTCATGTTATCATTGGTTCCTGATTCAGTCATACCCAATCCTGCTTCGATCACAGGGTTAATATCACCGTTAAAGTTCATACCAGTGTCAAATGTCTTGTTTGATAGTAAAACAGAGCTTCTTAAACCAAACTTTCCAAAATACCTTACGTAACCTATGAAATTTGTTCTGAAAAGAATCATTGTCGGAACTGTTAAATAGATTGGTTTTTGCTTTCGCTCAGTTAGTCTAAACAATTCGTTATCGTCATATTCACCACTACTTGCTTCTTCACTTGTCAAGATCTTACTATCTGAATATCTATAATATACAGGAGAAATTCCTTCTTTATACTTTAATGATTCGAAGTCAAATTCAACACCTGTGCAAAAACCGATTGTTTCATTGAAACTAAAATTGATATTTGCTCCAATAGTTAAATCTGTACCAACTCCGTTTGTTGCAAGTAGTTTCGTATCCATTTTTTGGAAGTTTAATCCAAATCCTGCTACTAATCCCGCCTGAATTTTTTTATCCGCAGCTTCTTGTGCTTGAATATTAAATGAGAAAGCTGAAATAGCCACCAATCCGAGTAAAATTTTCTTCATCTTCTGTTTTTCGTTTGTTTGGTTGTTACAAAAACCCTTTATTTTTGAGTACTTTTGAACACGAAATTAAAGAATATTAATGACTCTAAGAAATAGTTTAATCGCGATACTTCTAATAACGCTTATCAGCAGTTGTGACTCTAATCCATTGGATGTTGACGCAAGCAATGTAAATGTGGATATTGCATATACTGATATGGATGATATTATTTTCAATGCGGACTCTACTCAATTGATGAATAAACATCATTCCTTCAAAAAAGAAATTAAAGACATTTACGATTATCAGGTGGGATATTGTTTAAGAATTGGAGATGTGACGGATACGGCATTTTATAATAGTATCCAACAATATCGTGCAGACTCAAATATCCAACAGTTAGAATCAGATATCCGCACTAATTTTAATGATTTGACTGATCGAAAAAAAACTATCACGGAAGGGTTTCGTCATTTAAAATTTCACATCCCTGATGGGAAACAACCGAAGAATATCGTTTTTTTAAATAGTCTTTTTCGTTCGGGGGTTTTTTGTACAGAGAATGAGATCGGAATTGGGATGGAATGGTTTCTAGGCGATTCAAACAGAGTGATTCAAAAGCTTGATCCCCAAACATTCTTCGCTTGGATGAAAGAGGGAATGGATGAAGTTTATCTTGAGCGTGACGTCATTACAGGTTGGGTTGAAACTCATTACGTTGATCCTGCCGAAGGTGCATTGGCTGAACATATGATACGATGGGGGAAAGTGCTGTATCTGACGGAAGCGGCTTATCCTCATTTTGAAGAAAACATCATTCTTAGATATTCAAAAGATGACTATAAATGGGCTTTAGATAATGAGTATCAGTTCTGGAAATATTTAGTCGATGAAAAATTATTATTTAAAATCGACGA
>JBFHHS010000302.1:0-2626 GCA_041596895.1 Crocinitomicaceae bacterium
AAGGGGGAAATAGATCTTACTCCGAAATATCCGAATCTGAAGGGGGAAACAGATCTTTCTTTAAACTCAATCTATTGGTGATTCCCACAGTAACTAATTCCCCCTTTGGAGGGGGTTAGGGGGAGGATAATTATTTACGGAATACAATTAAAGTCATTACCTTCATTTTATGAAAACGTACTTCAAGGGTTTGGATTCACTACGTGCTATTGCGGCAATTGCTGTTGTGATTGGACATATTGAACTTCTAAAACCCCGTTCTTCTAGTCAATCATTTTTAGCGCATCTGCCTGACGGACATTTAGGTGTGATATTATTTTTTGTGATTAGTGGTTTTCTTATCAGTTACTTACTTTTTGAAGAAAAGAAAGAATTTGGAACCATTCACTTACAGCAGTTTTTTATGCGTCGAATCTTGCGGATTTGGCCTTTATATTATTTAACCCTGTTACTTTCTTGGTTGTTTTTCTCGGGCACCTATAATGCGCTTAGCACCTTTTTCACGCTTACCATTTTTCCTAATGTTGCGCATGCTATGGGTGAAGCTTGGCCAAATAGTCCGCAAGTTTGGTCCATTGGTGTTGAGGAACAATTCTATCTAGTCTGGCCCTTCATCATCTTATACATGCGGAAAAAATGGATTCCCGTTTTACTTTTATTTTTTGTTCTTTTATACGATTTAGGACCACATATATTAGGCTACCTTAAACTTCATCTTCAAGGAAACGATTCGTATTATATCATCATTCAAAAATTTATTTACGACTCAAAATTTAGTGCCATTGCGCTTGGTGCATTGATGGGATATCTTGTTTCTTCCAAACATCGAATTTTAACTATTTTGCATCATCCTTTCATTGGTTTTTTATCCATTTTGATTCCTTTTCTTTTATGGGGATTAAACATTCACTGGGGTTATTTTACAGATGAAATTTTCATGGTGCTTTTTGCATTTTTAGTACTGACCATCGCAACGAATCAAAACCTGAAACTTCCCAAAGAGCTCCCAATCCTTCGGTTTTTAGGTCGCATTTCTTATGGCATATACATGTTTCATTGGATGGTCATTCTGTTAGCCAACCGTATTTTTAAAATTGATTTCGATGCATCTGATGGAACATACAACTTCCTGTTTTACCTGTTTGTATTTGGAGGGACAATACTCATCGCTTGGATTTCACATATCACGTTTGAACGTTTTTTCATTCAAAAGAAAGTACATTTTAGGCCGTCAAAACTTACTCCTTAATCATTTTCATAATCGTTACGAAACACTATCTTTACCCCTATGTGCGGAATAGCAGGATTTATTGATTTTCAGAAGACCTCATCCCAGGAAACACTCACGCAAATGGTTCATACGATGAATCATCGAGGTCCGGATGGTTACGGTATTGAATTGATTGAATCACCACTGGCACAAATTGGCTTAGGTCACAAGCGATTATCAATCATAGATTTGACGGAAACGGGGAAACAACCCATGCAGTTCGGCGATTTTTGGTTGACCTTTAACGGAGAGATATACAATTACGTTGAGATCAAAGCAGACCTTTCTAAACTAGGACACACATTTCATGGATCTTCGGATACAGAAATGATTTTACATGCATTTCAAGAATGGGGTCCCGAATGTGTCCACCGTTTTATTGGAATGTTCGCATTTGTTATTTACGATACTAAAACAAATACAATATCGTGTACACGAGATCGTGCTGGAGTAAAGCCTTTCTTTTACTATTGGAAGAATGATGTCTTTTTATTCGCTTCGGAATTGAAAGCTTTACATGCTCACCCTCGCTTCGAGAAACACATTGATAAAAACGCTGCTGCTGCTTTCATTCAATATGGAAGTGTCCCAACACCGCATTGTATTTTTGAAGACACATACAAGCTTAAACCAGGTCACCAATTAACGCTCGATCTTTCAACAAAACAAATTGAGACGAAACAATATTGGAACGTTTACGACGCATATAACAAACCAAAATTAACGCTGTCCTATGAAGACGCGAAACATGAAACGAAAACCATTTTACAATCTGCTTTTGATTATCGAATGGTAGCTGATGTTCCGGTGGGTGTCTTTCTGAGCGGAGGTTATGACAGTGCCTGTGTGACTTCAATGTTGCAAGCAAACCGTACAGAAAAATTAAAAACATTTACGATTGGTGTTCCAGATATTGGATTGAACGAAGCTCCATATGCCAAGGACATTGCCAAACACTTGGGAACCGATCATACAGAAATAAACTGTACAGAAAAAGAAGCGATTGATTTCATTAAAGAACTCCCTTTCTTTTACGACGAACCTTTTGCAGATTCGAGTGCCATTCCAACAACATTGGTTTCTAAAATGGCACGGAAAGATGTTACTGTTGCTTTAAGTGCAGATGGAGGTGATGAGATTTTCGCTGGATACAATCGTTACGATTACATGACGAAGTACGGGAAGAAGTTGAATCAAATCCCTGGATTTGTGCGTTCGGCTATGGTTGGAGTGATGAATACCGTTCCTTCAGAGCGCATTCCAGTATTAAAGAACAAATACAACTTTCACAACCGCTACGAAAAACTGAAAGGCGTATTGAAGAATCCTTCAGATCAAGATATCATGTTGAGTTTG
>JBFHHS010000303.1:0-2614 GCA_041596895.1 Crocinitomicaceae bacterium
TAAATCCTTATTAATTAAATAATAATGTATTATATTTATTACGATATATGAGTGATTTAAAAACATTAGTTTCATTATTAAATACAACCGAACATAAAGAGTTTGTGAGGTATTTGACCAGTCGCAATAAAAGGCATGATGTCCGTAATGTGGACTTGTTTCGTGCTGTGAATGCAGGTAAGGAGCAGGATTTGAAGAAACAACTTGGCTTTAACGCATTTAATGTTTTATCCAAACGGGTTTCAGATCGCTTATTAGATTTTACTGCAACAAAAACACTATCGAATGAGGCTACTGCAGAAATTAGTGTGATCAAACAAATATTGGTAGCGAGGAAGCTGTTTACGTATGGTAAATTTAAATTGGGATTCCGGACAATTCAAAAGGCCGAGAAAGCTGCAGAAGATCTGAATCATTATACCTTACTGAATGAAATTTATCATACCATGATTGAGTATTCATATCATGAGTTTTCGCCAGACCAGGAGTTGATTTTTAAGAAATTTGAAGCAAATAAGGCTGAGTTTATCGCTCAAGAACGTTTGAATATGGTTTATGCCGTGGTGAAGAAAGCATTCAATGAATCGGAATACAAAGGCGATTCCGTGGATATGGAACTTTTATTGAAAGAGAATTTCAGTCGTTTTGGCATCGAGGAACGCTTGGCGTACAATTTTCAAACCTTGTATCAGTTGGCTCAGATCGCAGATATTTCTGGAGCATACAATAAGAACTACTTTGATATAAACCTTTATTTCATCGAACAGATTGCTTCGCTGCGAGGTGGTGAGGGCGATTCAGAAAAATATTTGATTTATCACATTGATGTGCTGTATTTAGTAGCGAATATCTATTTCCGTAAAAAAGAGTTTACAAAAAGTATGGAGTTTCTTGAGTTGATGATGGAACAAATGAATCGGTTCAAAGAGAAATTCAAGCATGATAGGCTAGTGCAGTATTGCACGTTAATGGCTTTGAACAAGAATTATACTGGGAAGCACAGAGAAGCATTAGAAATAGTAAATACTGTAATCGAATCAAATAATTACAATAGAGAACAATTATTAAATCCATTATTAACTAAAGTGATGGTCCTTTTTCAGCAGGGAGAAATGAAGGAAGCGCAATCCATTATGGGGCTTTTTCGACATTCGGATCTGTGGTACGAACGACACATTGGCCAGGAGTGGGTGTTGAATAAGAAGTATATCGAAATTTTGTTGCATATCGAATTACAGAATACAGATTTGGTTGATTCAAGAATCAATAGCTTGGTGAGGAAGTATGCTAAGCTGTTTAAATCCTCCAAAGCCAATTATGTTTTACCTTTCTTAAAGTTGATTAAGCAATACGAACAGCAACCAGACATTGTTTCTACGAAAAAATTTAAAGCACAAGTAGAAAAAGCAATTAAATGGAAGCCCTTGCAAGAAGAAGATATTTTCTTGAGTTCATTCTACGCTTGGCTCAAAGCAAAGATGGAAAATAGGAATTTGTATGAAGTAACATTGGAGTTAGCAGGTACATTATCTTAAAAATCGTCCAATAAGTCAGTTTCTTCAGTGCTTTTGATTTTAACAGTAGCGTTTTTGTTCTTTTTACGGTTTCTTGCTTGCCAAATTAAATTCAGCAGAAGCACAATTGCATAGGATAAAACGGCTATTGTAGCGATGTAAAAGCCGAGTTCAATTTCTTTATTACGAGGACCTCCGCCAAAATTTAAAGTAAACACCAAAGTAAATGCAAATATGGGCATGTAGAGTAGGGTGAATGCACCAAGAATAAAACCAATGATACTTGTTGTGAAGTTTTCCTTGATCAGTGTGACCAATGAAATGATTAATAGTGCGGCAAGTAAAATATAAGATTGTGGTAATTCCAATCCCGTTTCCTTAATGTGAGGTTCTATGAGTCTTGAAGCTTTGAATAATCCTCCTGCATATTTGTCGTATGATTGATAAGGTAGTACCATTGAAAACAAGGTGACGCCTAACGTGATCAATGAATAAAGTTTAAAATTTTTCATGAATCTAAAATTTGATTGTTCGTTTTTGTTGGAGTTATTGTCGTGCTGGTGTTTAGTTTACTCCTAAAATACATCCAGTCAACTATATTTTTAGTTATAAGGGTAAGGATAAGAATGTAGAAGCCAATTAAAAATGAAAAATTATGATCGTGACCGTCATTCTGTAACATTAAACAAGTACCAAGAATTGTAAATAAACCAAGTGAACCAATTAAACCAGAGAGAAGCGCATATGTTTTAGAATCCTTAATACTGATAATAATAAATTGAAGAATCAAATAAACAATTGTAATCACAATTAAGGGCATATAATAATCGCCATGCAGAATTGCACCAGCTGTTAAAATCTCAGGACGTTTACCTGTAAATATATCGAAGATGTTTTGTGCCGTGTATAAATCCTTTTGAATAAAAGGTAACGAGATAGTAAAACAAACTACGGTAATACAAACGATAAAGAGTAGTAGGTTGTTTTTACGGGACATATAATCGATTATTTTCTAAAAGTAATTTTTTACTGGATTATATGCGCTATAAAATGATAGAAGCCAACTTTATATAATTCTATTTAACATAATATTAATTATA
>JBFHHS010000304.1:0-2594 GCA_041596895.1 Crocinitomicaceae bacterium
AAGTCCGTTTGCATCTGCAACTTGTTTTACCTTAAACATTTCGGGAACTGTTAAAACATAATCGCATTGATCTTCATATGTTTTGTAAGTGTGGTCAGGTAATTCCAAACGTAAGTATGTAGGAGGTTTCGGAATGTAGGTTTGATCTCCACATGCCACAACTAAAAGAGTTAAGAATAGAATGCTAATTAATTTCATTTTTATCATTTAGTTTAACTGCTTTTATCATCTTTATTCGTCGCTTATCGCTTGATTCGACAATTAGTTTAATGTTACCAATCTCAATAGATTCATTGTTTCTCAAGATTTTTCCTGCATGTTCAATGATATACCCGCCAAGTGTTTCTGCATTTTTCGTTTCAAATTCGTTGTCAGTATCTGTAAGGTCTAATACTTTCAAGAAGTCAATGATAGTCGTCTTTCCTTCAAATAAATACGTGTTTTCATCTATTTTAGTATAAGCTATTTCGTCGTCATCAAATTCGTCCGTAATATCACCTACAATTTCTTCTAAAACATCCTCTAAGGTAACAAGTCCACTTGTCCCGCCGTATTCATCAACGACCAATGCAATATGAACTTTCTTCTCTTGAAATTCCTTTAGCAGATCGTCAATTTTTTTGTTTTCAGGGACGTAGAATGGTTTTCTAGTTAATTCTAACCATTCAAAATCTTTTGTCGTTCCAAGGATAGGCAGAAGGTCCTTGATAAAAAGGATCCCTACAATATTGTCAAAATTTTCTTCATAGACAGGAATTCGAGAATGCCCGCAATCCAATATAATTTCTAACACATCGCTAAAAGGTGTAGTAGATGCGATTGCATAAACATCCAAACGAGGCTTCATGATTTGACGTACTTCGGTGTTTCCGAATTTCACTATACCTTCTAAGATTTTGTGATCATCATCATTAATACTTGTTTCTTTTGTCAATGCCAAGGCTTGCTCAAGTTCATCAGAAGAAATACTAACTTTTCCTTTACCCACTTTTCGTTGAATAAATTTACTTCCACTCACTAATCCAGAGCGCATCCAAGATATTGGAGGCGTTTTGTCAAGCAAGTATAAAGGACGAGCCATAAGTTGTGAAAATCCCAGGGCATTTTTTGTTGCGTAAATCTTTGGGATTACCTCGCCAAGCAATAATAAGGTTAATGTTATCACGACAACTTCAATAAAGAAATTAAAAGCGTGATTTGCTTCTGAATTGTCTAAAACCTTAGATAATACGGACGAAGAGAGTATTACAATTCCGACGTTAACAAAGTTGTTTGTAATCAGGATTGTAGCGAGTAAGCGCTTAGGCTTATTTAGTAGTTCTTTTACATAGCCTGCTTTTTTACTGGTGTCATTCTTGAGTTCTTCCTTGTCAATAGGGCTTAGAGAAAAGAAGGCCGCTTCAGATCCTGAAATTAAAGCGGATAACAATAGGAGTATGAGTAAGATTGATAGGAATACGATGTCCATCGTTCCAAATCCTGCTTTGATTACTGCCCCGTCAAAGGGCATGGTACTCGGGGGTTCTGTAAAATTCATTTTTGTAATTAAAATGGTAAGTCGTCCTTATCTTTATTGATAATTGCATCCACTTTCGATGGTGATGGAGGGGTTCCCTCATTACTATATGGAGCATTCGAATTTTCATTCGTGTTTCCACTTGGTCTTGATAACATTGTCATTTCATCGGCTACAACTTCGGTCGTATATCTTGTGTTGTTGTCTTTGTCTTGCCACGAACGTTTTTTCAATTTACCTTCAATATAAACTTTATGACCTTTTTTTACATATTTCTCTACCACTTCAGCCAATCCTCTCCAAACCACAATGTCATGCCAATCCGTATTTTCAACTTTTTGCCCTGTATTTCTATCGGTATAGACTTCAGAGGTTGCGATAGGGAAATTTGCAACAACAGAACCATTTTCAAGATGACGAACTTCAGGGTCTTTCCCGACGTTTCCTATTAGAATGACCTTGTTTACACTTCCTGCCATGTTTTATCTTCTTTTGATTTAGATTAAATGTACGCAAAAATAAACTAAAAAACGTCTTGTTCTTCGAGGTATCGATCTATGATTCTTGGAAGTGGATAATCCTGTATGTCTGATTGCTTGATTTTTAGCCAATTTTCGTTCAAATTAGATGGGATAGAATTAAAATGGTGGAATTTCGCATAAATCCTTTGATGACTAAGCACATGCTTTTTTATTGTGGATTCAGATACTTTATTTCCAAAACCTGATATGTCAATCTCCTCATTTAAATTGAAGGTTTCAATGACAGGGAATTGATATAGATTCTGCCATATTCCTTTGCCTTTCCGTTGTTCAATAATTGTTTCTTTTTCTGAATCAAAGATGAGGTAATGGAAAAATCGCTCCGTCACTTTTGTTTTACCTTTTTTAACTGGGCGACTTTCAATTGTTTTATGTGCAAGAGCTAAACATTTTTCTTTCAACGGGCAATCTTCGCATTTAGGTTGCTTTGGTGTGCAAATCATTGCTCCCATTTCCATAATGGCTTGATTGTGTTCTCCTGGAAGTTTTTTATCTAGTAGACTGTCGGCGAGCTTCTGAAACTCTTTAATTCCAGC
>JBFHHS010000305.1:0-2573 GCA_041596895.1 Crocinitomicaceae bacterium
CCAGAATTGTTGTGCCAAAAATACGGGCTAGTCTGTTTTCTTTCTTTTCTCCTATTCTTCTTGCCATTAAGATTTGTGCACCATCACTGATACCAACCAAAGCCATAAAGCAAGTGATGTATATCAAACCACCATTACCGACAGCATCAAAGGCAATTGTGTCATAGCGACTTAAAAACGAAGAGTCCGTTATTAAGACAATAGATTGAATGAAAGTGGAGGCCATTAATGGTAACGCCATCCCCAAAATTGATCTATACCTAAGGTCTAACATCAATCTACTTGAATTACCAATCCTTTTAAGTATTCTCCTTCTGGATGAAATGCATTAATTGGATGGTCTGATGGTTGATGAAGTTGTTCAAGAATGCGAACGTTTCTTCCTGCTTCGATTGCTGCTGCAATAATCGTATTTGTAAATAGATACTTGTCTACAACTTGAGAACAAGAAAAGGTAAATATAATTCCCCCTGGTTTTATTTGTCGAATCGTATGTGCATTTAGTCTTTTATATCCTTGAATTGCTTTGTGTCTTTTATCTCGATGTTTGGCAAATGCAGGAGGATCAAGAATAATAATATCATATTTTTCCTTCTTTAAATCCTTCATGTATTCCATAGCATCTGCCACGATTGAAGTATGCTCATCTTCAAAATTATTAAGAATTACATTTTCATCTGTAAGTGCGATTGCCTTTTTAGAACTGTCCAATGAATGAACTTCATTTGCACCATTTTTTAATGCTAATAGACTGAAACCTCCAGAATAGCAAAACGTATTTAATACTTTTTTACCTTTCGAATACTTCGCTAAAAGTAACCTGTTTTCTCGCTGATCAATAAAAAAGCCTGTTTTTTGTCCGTTTATCCAATCGATATTGAATTTTACTCCATTTTCCAATGCAAGGTGAGGTGTTTCACAATGTCCAAAAAGGTATTTGTCTTCAACATCTTTCTTTAAGGTGTCTGATGATTTTGAATAAATAGCAATTAAATCATCTTTCATTGCCAATTTTAATGCTTCAGCAATAAACTCTATAGAATGGAACATACCGATACTGTGACACTGAATTACTGCAACTCCAGCATAATAATCAACAATAAGTCCCGGTAGATTGTCACCTTCACCATGAATTAGCCTACAAATATTATTATCCGTACGAAAAAGATTTTGTTTTTTTCTTACATCAATCGCATTATCAATTCTCTTATTAAAAAATGCTTGATCAATCACTTCGTCCTCGAAAGTTAACACGCGCAATGAGATTGTAGCGTGCTGAAAATGACCACGGGCTAAGAAATTTCCTTTCTTATCAACGGCTGTGACGATATCTCCATTTTGAATTTCTGAAACATCGGAGTTTATGGCTCCAGAAAAAATCCAAGGATGCTTTCGTTCTATAGAATGTATTTTATTCTTACGGATTTCAATAATCATGGTAATATCAGTTGATAATAATGGAAGCAAATGTAATAAAAGCCTACAGCATCGCTTTACATTCTTAGGTTTTATCTAAAGAAAGTTGATATTTTTGCAGTATATACTTGTTTTATGAAATGTACAATACACTTTTACCTGTTGAACGACCATTTTTCAAAGGAGCATGCAGATGCGAATTATAATGGTGAAGAATCTGAATTGAATCGTAGGTATGAGTGGGAAGATGAATTGAATATCACAACTGACGTTGAAGATGTTGTGTTTCATGAAAAGGTTATATATCCGTTAAGTGGAGAAACCGATGATGGTCCATTTTCTTATGATGTTTCAGGGATGAATTTATTCGAATTGAAATCGGAATCAAATGCTTCCACATATGTTGGTTGTTCTGCTAGTGTGATGAGTTCATATGAACTGGATGATAGTGAGGGATTTGTGTTGAAAGTTTTTCTTAAAGATTATGAGCCAATGTCGAATCCAATTCCAGGAATTTATATTGCAGCTCAAGATTTTCCAAAGGAGTTGATTGAACATGCTTAAACTTGTAAATGTTGGACTAAAGTATGATGATTGGGTATTGAATAACATCAATATCGAATTCGAACCTGCCAATATTTATGGGGTAGTTGGACGAAGTGGCGCAGGAAAGACATCGCTTTTGAAGGTGATTTCAGCTTATCAGAATATTACTGAAGGAGAAGTTATATTTAATGAGCAGAAATTAATTGGCCCTGCTCAAAAATTAATTCCCGGATATGATGATGTACAATTAGTAAATCAAGATTTTGCACTTGAACCGTATCATACTGTTGAGCAAAATGTCAAAGAGAAAATTTTGTCACGTCAAAAGAGCATTCAAATTGAACTCATCGAAGAGTATTTGGATTTGGTTGAATTGACAGATATTAAAGATCGTCAGGCAAGATTTTTATCTGGAGGTGAACAGCAACGATTGGCAATCGCTAGAGCTTTAGCGAATGAACCGAAAGTTTTATTATTGGATGAGCCATTTGTTCACCTGGATCAGCGTTTGAAGTACAAGATTCTAAATTATCTAAAGGAATTAAATAAGGTTCAGGGTACTACAATCATTATTGTTTCTCATGATGGGGCAGAGTTGATGGGCTTTGCTA
>JBFHHS010000306.1:0-2573 GCA_041596895.1 Crocinitomicaceae bacterium
AATGAATACACTTGCTGCTTCCCTTGAGAAAATTGCAAAAGAAAACGGTGCTATATTTCACTACAAATCGAGCGTTGAAGAAATAACCGTGGACAACAATTTAGCCAGTGGACTGAAGGTCAATGGTAAAATCGAGAAATTTGACAAAATCATCGCTGGAGCAGATTACAATCATGTTGAGCAAAACTTGCTTCCTTTAAAATATAGAAGATACGACGCTCAATATTGGGACAAACGAAAAATGGCTCCAAGTTCTTTAATCTTCTACATCGGTGTAAACAAACAAATCAATCAACTTGATCATCACAACTTATTTTTTGATGAGAAATTAGTGGATCATGGCAAAGAAATCTATGATGATCCCAAATGGCCAACAAAACCTTTGTTTTACGTGAGTGCTACATCTAAAACAGACAGTAGCGTTGCCCCAGAAGGTTGTGAAAACCTAATGGTGTTAATCCCACTTGCAACGGAATTAAATGACACAGAGGAAATGCGTGAAAAATATTTCAAAATTATAATGGATCGTATGGAAATGCACTGTGGTGAATCGATTTTAGATCATGTCATTTATAAAAATTCGTTCTGCATCAACGATTTTAAATCTGCCTATAATTCATACAAAGGAAATGCTTACGGTCTTGCGAATACTTTAAAACAAACTGCGAATCTTAAACCGAAGATCAAATCTAAACTTCAAAATGTCTACTTTTGTGGTCAACTAACTGTTCCGGGACCAGGAATACCACCAGCATTAATCTCCGGAAAAATTGCTGCAAAACAATTGATCACTGAAATATGAAGCATCTCTACGATGAATACTCCCAAATAGCCTCTGAGCTAGTAACAAAACATTACAGCACTTCATTTTATGCTGGTGTAAATTGTCTTGGCAAAGAATTACGAGCAGATGTACATAATATTTATGGATTTGTTCGATTGGCAGATGAGATTGTGGATTCTTTTCACGATTTCAATAAGGAAGAACTATTTGCTGATTTCCAAAAAAGCACGTACGATGCGATAGAACAAGGTATTTCTTTGAATCCAATTCTAAATTCTTTTCAATATTCTGTTAATAGGTTCAATATTGATATTCAGCTCGTGGATCAATTCCTTCATTCTATGGAAATGGATTTAAATCCAGTAGAATATACAACCGAGAAATATGACGAGTATAGTCTCGGATCAGCTGAAGTTGTTGGATTAATGTGTTTAAAGATTTTTGTACAAGGTGATCAAGCTGAATATGAGAAGCTAAAACCTTACGCGATGATTTTAGGTTCTGCGTTTCAGAAAATTAACTTCTTGCGTGACATCAAAGATGATATAAACCATTTGGGACGTGTTTATTTCCCAAATATCGATGGGGATAAATTCAATGATGCCGATAAAAAAGAAATAGAACAAGAAATTCAAAAAGAATTTGACGAAGCATTAATTGGTATCAAAATGTTACCAAAACCAGCCCGCTTTGGAGTTTATTTGAGTTACTCATATTACGAGCAACTACTACAAAAAATTAAACAAAAATCTGCAGAAGACCTTCTTAAAGAACGTGTTCGCATTCCTGATTTTAGGAAATTTTTAATTCTTCAAAAAGCTTACTTGAAGAAGTCATTCAACTTATTATAACCACTATGGAAGAAGTCATCCTCGTTAATGAAAACGACGAAGTCATTGGAACGATGGAGAAACTTCTTGCGCATGAAACCGCAAGTTTACATCGAGCGATTTCAGTCTTTATTTTTAATTCTAAAAATGAGCTCCTTTTGCAACAACGTGCTAAACATAAATACCATTCAGGTGGACTTTGGAGTAATACCGCATGCAGTCACCCAAGATTGAATGAAGATAGCATAGATGCAGCAACAAGAAGACTCAAAGAAGAGATGGGTATGCACACTGAACTGGATTTTAAATTCAAGTTCAAATATAAATCAAAGATGCCTAATGGTCTTGTTGAGCATGAAGTAGACCATATTTTTTTCGGTGTTTCAGACGAATTACCAATAGTGAATCCTGAAGAAGTTGAGGATTACAAATACATCAAACTTGAAATTTTGATCGATGATGCCTCCAAGCACCCCGAAAACTATACTTCTTGGTTTTTAAAATTACTCAAAAGAGTGTCTGAAGAAATGCCTAAATCTTTGAACTCATGAAACAAACCAACATTTTTAAGATAAGTTTAGCAGTTCTCATCCTTTTCCACGCAATTGGTGTACTCATTTTTACGTATTATCCAAGTGGTGTTTCTTTATCATACCTAACATTGTTATTGTGTGGAATAGCCCTTTTCATTTCAGAAAAAAACAAATTAAAAGCGTCAATTGCCTATATATCCATTTTCGCTTTAAGCTTTCTAATAGAATATATTGGAGTTCACACAAATTACCTTTTTGGTACTTATACCTATGGTAATTCTCTCGGATATAAGCTGGATGGAATACCTATCATTATCGGTATAAATTGGATAGCCATTGTTGTTTCAAGCGTATCTTTGGTTAAAACATTTAAAATAACATCCAACAAATTGCTAATTGTCGGAATGTCAGCTTTACTGTGTACCG
>JBFHHS010000307.1:0-2528 GCA_041596895.1 Crocinitomicaceae bacterium
AAGAATTAATGGGTGCTGGCCCTGGAGAAGTGTTTGTTCATAGAAACATTGCGAACATGGTTCCAAATACAGATCTAAACTCGATGTCCGTGATCACTTATGCGGTTAAGCATTTAAAAGTTAATCATGTAGTAGTTTGTGGTCATTACTATTGCGGTGGTGTTAAAGCCGCAATGGAATCTGCAGATTTAGGAATCTTAAATCCTTGGCTAAGAAATATTCGTGATGTCTATAGAATTCATGCTGATGAATTAGACAACATCCAAGATGAAGAAGAAAAATACAAGCGTTTAGTTGAATTAAATGTTCAAGAACAATGTGTTAATGTAATTAAAACTTCAGAAGTACAAAACGCATTTAAAGAGCGCGGTATCACTGTTCATGGTTGGGTTTTTGATATTCACAGCGGGAAACTAATCGATCTAGAATTAGACTTTCAAGAAATCTTAAAAGATGTAATGAAGATTTATCACTTAGACTAAGTCTCACTAATAATTAAAATACATCAATTATATTTAGGGTGTGCTTCAAATTGAAGTTGCACCCTTTTTTGTTTTATGACTTCAGAGATACTTATCCAGAAATTACGAGATGTTTTCCAAACTTCAGGAAACGAAACCAAGGCATCACAAATGTCCAAATACATGAAAGGGCATTTCGCTTACTTTGGAATTTCTGCACCATTAAGAAATACCATCCAAAAAGAGTGGCTAAAATCCATTAAAGGAGAGGAATATGATTTTTGGGAATTAATCTATACCCTTTGGGAACAAGAAGAACGAGAATTTCAAATGGTTGCGGTAGACTTGCTCAAAAAATACCCCAAACGTAATATCAATATAGAAGACATCAACTACCTGGAACATTTCATCGTCACAAAATCATGGTGGGATACTGTTGATTTAATAGCAAGCAATAGTGTTGGATTCTATTTTCAAAAATATCCGGAAAAAATCGAGGATATTATTACAAAATGGCGTCATTCAGACAACCTGTGGTTAAATCGAACATGTCTTATTTTTCAATTGAAATACAAGGATAAGGTGGACTTCACATTACTTAAAGACCTCATCATTCAATATCAACCTGTGAAAGAATTCTTCATACAGAAAGCCATTGGATGGAGTTTACGACAGTATACCAGAGTAGAACCGGAATTAGTTAAAGAGTTTGTTGAAGAAATACAATTGTCAGGGTTAGCAAGGCGAGAGGCTTTGAGGCTTCTATAAAATTGATAATCTACTGACACAAAAAAAGCACCTTTCGGTGCTTCTATTTATCTTCTAAGCTTTTCTTTCGCTTTATGTTTTGGGTAATCCAGGTGTTTCACATGAGATTTATGTTTTCCTTTTCCATCCATTTTATGCGCATGTGCGTGTCGTCGTTTATTTTCACTCGCATGTACGACTTTAGAATCGCACTTAGCTTTATTGGATTTGATTTTTCTTACCTTTTTCTTTTGAACTTCAACTTTATGAGATGGCGCTGGTCTATGTTGTGCAATCCCACTGAATGAAATACCTGCAAATGCTATTGTAACTAAAATTAAATTTCTCATAACGTTTGATTTTAAATTCAATATATCATAAACCATTTTCATGCCAAGAATGAATACGCGACTTCAGTCATTCAAGGAATATCATTAAATTCGAACAAAAAATTATATGGCTTTAATCAAAGAATGTCGCGGTAAATCTCCTAGTCACGGAAACGATTGCTGGTTCGCAGAAAACTCAACGATTGTTGGTGATGTAACTATGGGAGATCAGTGCTCAGTATGGTTCAGTGCCGTAATTCGTGGCGACGTAAATTCCATTAAAATGGGAAATAAGGTGAACATTCAAGATGGTGCAGTTATTCACGCTACCTATGAAAAGGCCGCAACTACGCTTGGAAACAATGTATCTGTTGGTCATAACGCATTAGTTCATGGATGTACGGTTGAAGACAACGTATTAATCGGAATGGGTTCAATCGTAATGGATAACTGTTACATCGAATCAGGTTCTATCATAGCGGCTGGAGCTGTTCTTACAGAAGGAACGAGAGTTGAAGCTGGATCAATCTATGCAGGTGTTCCAGCCAAAAAAGTGAAGTCTATTTCTCCTGAACTTTTTGAGGGCGAGGTGATGCGGATTGCGAATAATTATTTGAAGTATAGCAGTTGGTTTAAAGACGAAGAGTAAATTTCTAGACATAAAAAAAGGGAAGCTTATCGCTTCCCTTTTCTTGTATTCCATTTCTCTATTTTATCACAACAATTTCTTGTTGAAGTAGCTCTTCTTCGTTTGTGATTATTCTAACCACGTACTTACCAGAACTCAATTCAGAACCGTTCACTGTTCCTTCTTGTAAATTCACTGATATTTCGATTTCTCTACCCATTAGATCCAATACTTGTATTGACTTGATTCCCTTATCTCCTTTTATCGTAAAGATTCCAGATTCTGTTGGGTTAGGATAAACAGACAACGCATGAATACTATTTTCTTCTAAACCAATATTATCAATAATGATACAGGCCGAAG
>JBFHHS010000308.1:0-2526 GCA_041596895.1 Crocinitomicaceae bacterium
CTACTGAGAAGCAACAGCAATAAGGACTATAGGTGGAAACCTCTAAGATTAGATCAATTCAAATAAACCTTACGTGTATAAGGTCCTTCGTTTGTTTCTATAAAAAGAACAAGTATGTGCTCGCTGCTTAAGTTTGCGAAGTCCATCATAGATGAAATTTCCCCATCATATACTGAACGACCATCTAAAGAAACCAATTGAATGTGATTTCCAATGATTTCCGAACCAAACTCAAAAGTTGCCCCTTTTTGTTTAATCCATTCATCCGCCTGCTGTTCTGAGATTCCCAAGGAAGAAACGATAAATTTAAATCGTATTGTCACTTGAGTTGAAAGATCATTTGGGTCGTAGACGTCAAAGAAAGTAGAACCTTCTCCAGGAATACCATTAAACTCTGAACCAATAATTAATTTTTGCGTTTGCGACAATCCCGTATAAAGGGTAAAGTCAGCACTGTCTCCAGATTGAACAAATGTGTAATTGGTATTTTGATCATCGAAGTTAATGTCCCATTGCACGGGAATATTTGAAAAATAAGATTTCCATCGTAACGTTGTATCAACGGGAACATCAGAAAAAATATCTAAATACCAATGAGCAGGAGATTGTGCAACGGTTTTTACAAGTGTACGTTCTGTCAAATCAAAATGAAAGGCTTGACCAAAACTCAAATTACTCAAGAATGTAAATGCAAGAATAGATAGAATTGTTTTCATATGAGCAAGATACATGATTTACAGAAACATCATGGGGTGTTCAAAAACAAAATCGCATCGATTGTTGTTCTCCTAAAAAGAATAAAATCAATTATTCACAAATACGCCCTTTATGCTGGTCGTTGTGGAAATGTGCATCCAGTGACTTCATCTCCTCAATCAATTCAGCAGAAGGTGGTGTGTGCTGCAACTCAGACAAGTCCGGTTGTCCTGCATCTACCCATGCGGTGTACCACACAGATCCAACACAGGCAATGGCAGCGCGTAATCTGCGTTCAACCATACCATTCATTCTGCGGTGATATTCTTGAGAAAACTCGAATGAATATACCGATGTGGTTACATTCCCTCGGCGTTCAAAACTGTATTTCCTGTCCGATGGAAAATCCTTGGTAACATCACGCTCTATTTGTAAAACAGAATCTACCGCCATATGAGAATCTGTAACAGCATCCCAAATGTGGTCATTCAATTTTTTAATATACTCTGCTTTCCCTACAAAATAATCGTAATTCTCGTAATTGATTTCAACCAATCGCGACTCCCACAAACCATGAATTCCTTTTTGATTAGTCAATTGACCGTTGTAATTTTCTGTTGTATGCAATGGTACATGCGCATCACCAATGTAATGTCCAATGTCAGAAGAATACTTCAAGATCAAATCAACATTTTTACTCTCAAACGCACGTTGAAGTCTAAATTTCATTACGGAAATGTGCCAAGGAACAATACCGTAGGCTTGCAGCGTATCTTCACTTAGTTTTTCAACGGCATCGTTCCATCTTCTCGGTACAACATCAAATGGATTTTCACCATGCTCCGCGTAATGATCAATGTCGATGTAGTGTCTTTGCGCTTCCCCATCAACGGCATAACGACGTTTATCTGGGTCCACAGCATGCTCCGTGATATATTCAAGATGGTCTTTGTAAAAGCCGAACATCTCCGGTGGCAATGTAAATGTTGCGATACGGTTTATGCGCTTGTGACCAAAAAAGCCCCATCGTTTCTGCATGGTTTCACGTTCTCCAAGACTCAAAAGTATTGGTAGTGAAATTAGAAGTATGAATTTATAGTTTAACCAGTTTCCCATCGTTTAAAATCGGAATAGAGTTGGATGTGTTTGGCGTTAAGCAGTATTTTACATCTTCATTTAAGTTCAAATTCTTTAACCTTCTTCGGTGTGAACTTGACTTCAAATATCCTAAAGGATTATCCCAAGCTGAAAGATACAAATATTTTGCCGCGATTGATGAGTCTTCATCTGATGTGAATTCTCCTGTGTTTAATAAATGCTCGCAAATAGCTCCTGCACAAATGGTGTCCTCTAAGTTGAATTTGTCTTGCCATCCAGAACATAAACAAAGAACATTTTTATCTTGCTTTGCCAACCATTCGCATAATACATCTAAATTCAATAGAGATCCAACAACAACTGTTTCAGCATCTTTGGCAATGCTCAATGCTTTCGTTCCATTGGTCGTTGAAAGTACAACATCTTGCCCTTTCAATTCTTCTTTCATATATGAATATGGCGAATTTCCAAAATCAAAACCATCAACAATTTGACCTTTGCGTTCTGCCCCAACTAGAAAACCTTGTTTTTGATATTCACGTGCTTCTTCGATTGTTGCCACTGGAATAATTGACTTAATTCCATTGTCGAATGCTGCACAAATGGCTGATGTAGCCCTCAATACGTCAATTACAACAACAATTTCATATTCATCCTTGAAATATTCGTATTCTCCTGGTGTGAAGCAGACCTCCACATGTTTTCTAGTGTCCATATTACTGCGAAATTAGA
>JBFHHS010000309.1:0-2513 GCA_041596895.1 Crocinitomicaceae bacterium
CTAAATTCTCATGTTTTACGACATCTACCATTTTACTAGCTAAAACCGTTTCATATGGTTCGTATTCAAATAATGGATAATCTGAAACAGTTACTTCGTGATAAAATAAATTCTCTCGAAATGAACCTAACCTAACTGGTTGTGAGTAGGTTATGAAGTGAATTTCATGACCTTTGGTAGCTAGCGATTTACCGAGTTCTGTGGCAACAACTCCACTTCCTCCAAAGGTTGGATATAATACGATTCCTATTTTCATTGTATGATTGCTTAATGACTTACCGTCTTTTCAAAATTAAAGTTTTAATCCTTGATTTGAAGTCTTGACGTCATGTATTCTGTGATTCTTACAATAAGATATGCAAATGGAATTGCAGCGAGGACATCTATTGAATAGTGAACCCTTTGAATTATAAGCAATAACCCCAGAATTATACCTAGTATTAGGAAGATTTTATTTCTTGTTAAAAAAAGCAAAATGAATAACAATGCGGTGTGACCACTAAAAAATAAGTCACCGTCGATATTCCCTGGATAAACCAGTGTATTCAAAAAAGGATCTTCAAGAAAAATGATTTCGGAAGATTCTTGAAATGGCAAAAGCGTCAAAGTGAACATCCTAAGTATCAATAGTATTGTGTATGATATCATCAATTTAGAGAAGTAAAGCTTTGTTTTGTATTGCGTAAAAACATAGATTAACATAGAACCATATGTAATCGTAAAAATATAAGTAGAACAATTGAACCTTGGAAAAATGAGGAAGGCTGGATCTTTGAACTCCCAACCTAAACGGTCAACCTTTTCTTCATGATATTCAAGAAAATGAACAAAAACAACTGCCGTAACTATCAATAGAACAGCGGAAATGGTAAATAGATATATGCGCTTTTTATCTATAATCTTGCTTCTTTTAAGGCTTCGTAAATGACTTTTTGAATATCAGTACGTATGTTCATTTTTACAATCTTCCAATTTTCGGCGTCAGGATAAACGCGATTCGACAAGAATACATAATTAACATCATGGACAGGGTCCGCCCAAACTAGCGTTCCAGTAAATCCTGAGTGACCAAAGCTCGCCAAGCTAACCATGTTGCAAGTTGGACCTCCTTGTAAATTAGTTGTTGGCTTGTCGAAACCTGCTCCTCTTCTGTTTGTTGGGCAAAATTGACATCCTGTGTATTGACTCACAACCTCTGGTTTAATATATGATACACCTGCGTATTGACCTTTATTCAAAAATAATTGCATCAGTCCTGCTAAATCACTTGCATTTGAAAATAACCCCGCGTGACCACCAACTCCGCCCATCATTGCAGCTCCTTGATCGTGTACGTAACCGTGGATTTGTTCTTTTCTAAAAATTGTATCATTCTCCGTAGGAAGAATTTGACGAAGCGGGAAATGTTTAGTTGGATTATATCTTAAATGATTTAATCCCATAGGTTTATAAAAATTGTTCTCAACATATTGATCTAGGGATATTCCCGATTTATTTTCTATAATTTGTTTCACGAAATAATATCCAATATCAGAATATTTGTAACGTTTACGATTTAATGGTGTTTCTAATATTTGATTATAAATCATCTTAGTATATCCATCAATAATCCAAAGATTAGTTGATACTTGTGTTGAAAATGTATCGCTAAACGCTTTTTGATAGATTTCTTTGTTTGGTTGACGATTCTCTAAAGTAACGTTGTAAAATGGAATCCATGGTTTAAGTCCCGCTTGATGCGACATCATTGCTTTCAAATGTATATTTGCGTATGAAGTTCCTTGCGTAAGTTCAGGTAGGTAGTCAGATAATTTCCCATCTAAATTAAACTCACCTTCACTTTCCATGTGCATCAACGAAAGTGTTGAAGCTGCAATTTTTGTGATGGACGCGATGTCATAAACATCGGTGTTTACTACTTTTTGAGTTTCATCGTAAGTATGATGACCAAAGGATTTTCTGTAAATCACATTCCCTTTAACGGCAACCACAATTTGACACCCTGGAAACGCCCCCGCACGAATGCTTTTCGCTACAATAGTGTCAATTTCTGCAAGCTTCATTGGTGAGATACCTAATTCTTCTGGCTGCGATTCTTTCAGTCTGCCTCCATCCTTCACCTTAATCCCCGCACCACGTTTAAATGTTGAGTTTACAGTGAATGGAAGTTTCCCTGTGCTTGCGTATGTCCCCATAACAAACTGACCTGCACGGTCTAAAGCATATGGATTGTTTTCATATCCAATTACAACAGATTTAATTGATTCAAGGTTGATGTTTTTGGATAATGACAAAGGATTTCCAAACAACAGCAATATATTTTCTTTGTTTGGGTCTTGCTGCTGTAGCCATCCTCGCCATCCTTTGGGCATACCAAAATCATTTCTAGTGCGCACCGATTTAGCATGAACAGAAGTAATAATAACGTCATATTCCTCAATTTTTGAAGCAAACCTTTTAGTCGCTTCTTCCCCAGAGTAATAATGAAAGTGATCAATCTCACTTATAAGATC
>JBFHHS010000310.1:0-2513 GCA_041596895.1 Crocinitomicaceae bacterium
CAATACGCTCATGATTTAGATAGATATTCAAATTATCCTGCATGATAATTAAATCTTCACCGAATTGAGCAAAAACAGCTTCTCGTAATTGCGACATATGTTCATCAATGAAAAAATATCCACCTGGTAATTTATTATCAATTAAATATTGAGGAACGGGAACAACAGCATGGTCAGCCGTTAAAAACAATGTAAAATTATTCTTTCCAACTTTTTCATTCAATTGGTTAATTAACTTCTTAATTTCTAAATCGAAACGGATATACATATCTTCAATCTCTACTGAGTAAGGTCCAAATGCATGTCCTAAGATATCCGGAGTTGAATAACTAATGCAAAGCATGTCCGTTTGATTATCTTTTCCAAGATCTTCATTGTCAATCGATGCAATTGCAAAGTCTGTTAGCAGGGTGTTTGAAAATGGTGTGTACACGAACAACTCATAGTTATTTGTGTTTTGTGTCATTTCCTTTAAGTTATATGGAAAAGTTGGTGTAGTTTTACCAGGCAGCAGATGTTCGTAAGGAGAATCATCCGGTCCACTTTCAGCATAAGCTTCAATATCCATAATGGTATTCCATTCACCCTTCAATGTTTTCTCTACATAGTCATCTGCATTGAATTCGTTAACCCAATTTGGCAATTCTTCCTTGAAATAGCTGCTAGTAATAAAGTTACCGGTTGTATAATCATACCAATAAGACCCATCACTTAAATGACCACCTGGCAAAATAGCACCACGATTTTTAATCGACATTGAAATTACTTTCGCATTTGGGTAGGTCATTTTCAATTGATCTGTAATAGTATTTGCCTTCAAATTTGCCGGCGAATAAAAACCATATTTTGAAGTCGTGCCAACTGGTGTTACAGTAGAGTCTTCAACACAATTCACAACATCTCTTTTATTTCTATCATACCAATCGTTAGCCACAATACCATGATTACTCGGGGTTGTTCCAGTATAAATCGATGCATGACCTGGCCCCGTATAGGTTGGGATATAATTGTACTGTGTATTTCTACAATTCGTCCCGTTTGCCATTAATTCTTTTAAACCACCCTCACAAAACTTGTCTGAATAACGATACAGATATTCATAACACATTTGATCAACAACAATACCGACGACCAACTTAGGTGAATCGACTTGTTGCGCTTGAACAAACCCTATTGAACTCAGGATAACTAAAAGGAAGAAATTTCTCATGCTTATTAATTTGAAGGTTAAAGATATTGAATTAATCTCGCTTAGTTGTTAAACGAATGTTATGTCACAAAAAAAGGTGCTATTTTCACAGCACCTTAATTAAACGAATAAACAAAACTAGTGGACTATAACCAATTTAGAAGGTTGAGCGTAGATCCCGTCATTTTCAATTTGAATAGTATAAATCCCTCGACTTAATTCAGATGTATTAATCTGAATATTATTTGTTTGTTCTTTGATTGATTTGGACCAAGTTAATTTACCAGACTGGTCATACAATGCAATTGATCCATTTGAAATCACTTGAGAAGTACTAACAATCGCATATCCATTTGCAGGATTTGGGAATGTTCTAGCTGTCAGCGTGTTTTCTTCCAAACCAGCATTTGAAGACTGCTCATTGAATGAAATTGTGAAATCATCAAAATAGAAACCATCTTCTCTTGCTCCTCCATCTGATTCCAATAAGAATCTAACCTTAATAACCTGTCCTAAATAATCAGATAAGTTAATTTCATCCTGCACCCAAGAAGTTTGGAATCCTTCATAAACAGGTTCACCATCTGGTTGCACACTTCCATTCGCACTTGTTCCTGGTTGCGTATAATTTGTACACTGACCTATCCAAGAGTTCCCTCCATCAACAGACACTTGAAATTGACAATAATCGTAATCCGATTCGATTTCCCATTTCGCATAGTACGAAATCATGGCGTCGGTTGCATTCGATAAATCAATGTCTTGATTGTACTCATATGCTTCACTTGTGTTATTTGAGTAATTCCCAGGACTATCAGTAAAACTTGTAGAAGGAGAAACAAACTCTGATGTTGTTGTACCCCAAGGTCCTGTCCAGTTATTTGTATTAGAAGCATCATCAGAAAACTGAAGCGTCAGTGAACCATACGTCTTCACAATTGTGTCGTGCTTCGTCCATAAACCATACTCCGTATTCAAAACATACTTGATTTCATCACCAAACTGAATAGAAGGATCGAGAACATATGAAATAGTACCTGAACCTGTAGCTCTTAAATCTATGTCATAAACAACGCCTGCTCCCATAGATTGAATATTTAAAAGTGGTGTAGCAGAAACTGTTATAGCTCCATCTTCTCGTCCCAATCGTTGAACATCATGATTGAAATCACCCGTCATTGTCGAAACACTTGAAGGATCCGTATCTGTTACAACCAAATATTTATGTGTCATGTGTGATAAAACTAAATTAGGAAAGACCATTCCTTGACACGTTGGAATCACTTCTGAATCCGCTGGCCAAAAAGCAGACCCCACCTCTGGA
>JBFHHS010000311.1:0-2459 GCA_041596895.1 Crocinitomicaceae bacterium
CTGGGAAAGGGAAAAATGCGTCTGAAGCCATAACAGCTCCGTTTAAGTCGAAGTTGAATGATTTTGCTTTATGAATGGATTGAACCAAAGCATCTACACGAGATGTTTGACCAGTACCCCCTGCTAAAAGTTGTTTGTTTTTAGCAAGGATGATTGTATTTGATTTTGTATGCTTAACCAACTTGTTTGCAAAAAGTAAATCTTCAATTTCTGCATCTGTTGGTTTCACGTTTGTTTTGCTTTCTAAGTCAGACTTCACTTCAGTGATTAAATCTTTATCTTGTTCTAAAACACCATTCAGAATTGTTCTGAATTGACGTTTTGGCAATGACAATTCTTTTTGAACCAACAAAACTCTATTTTTCTTACTCTTCAGTAACTCAAGAGCATCCGCTTCATATCCTGGAGCGATAACTACCTCGCAGAAAAGTGAATTTATTTCTTCTGCTGTAGCCAGATCAATAGTTTTGTTACTGATTAAAATTCCTCCAAATGCAGAAACTGGGTCTCCTGCCAATGCGTCTAAATATGCTTGGTGTAATGTATCTCTTGTTGCTAATCCACAGGCATTGTTGTGCTTCAAAATAGCGAAAGTTGGACCGTCATTTTTAAACTCTCCCATTAAATTTACAGCAGCATCAACATCTAACAAGTTATTGTAAGAAAGCTCTTTCCCGTGTAATTTATCGAAAATTTCATCCATATTTCCGTGAAAAATTCCCTTTTGATGAGGATTTTCTCCATAACGTAAAGTTTGAGCTTCTGTAATACTGTGTTTGAAAACCTCTTTTTCTCCAGCATTAAAATAGTTGAAAATATGTGTGTCGTAATGAGATGATACTTCAAACGCATCTCTAGAAAAAATCTTACGTTCTTCAATTGTTGTTTCACAATTGTTCGAAGTAATGATGTCTAAAAATGGAGCGTATTGATTTTTCGAAGGGATAATCACAACGTCCTTATAATTTTTTGCTGCGGCTCTTATCAAAGAAATTCCTCCAATATCTATTTTTTCAATAATCGCATCATGATCTGCTCCGGAAGCAACCGTATCTTCAAATGGATACAAATCCACAATAACTAAATCCAATTCGGGAATGTCAAACTCTTTGATTTGTTCTTGATCTGAGGCTAAATCTCTACGATTTAAAATTCCACCAAAGATTTTCGGGTGCAACGTTTTCACGCGCCCACCTAAAATTGAAGGGTACGACGTTAAGTCTTCAACACGCACTACAGGAATGTTATGTTCCTCAATAAAAGCTTGCGTCCCACCTGTAGAGTATAGCACTACGCCATTTTTGTGTAACTCCTTGATTATAGGCTCAAGTCCTGTTTTATCGAATACTGAAATTAGTGCTGATTTAATCTTTTTTGTACCGCTCATTTCGGTTGAAATTTTGAATTTTATTTGAAGAGGCAAAAGTACTTCAATTTTTAAAAAATCCCTTGAATTCTTGCCAAAAAAACGATTTAGTTTTCAACGATGTTTCCATTTTTAGTGTTCATTAACCAAAAATGATTTTTGATTCCTTATTTTTAGCTTCAAAGAGAAATCAAATGCGTAGAATTTGTGTTGTAGAAGATGAGTCGAGTTTATCAGAAATGATTCGGTTAAACCTTGAGCTAGAAGGATACGACGTTACTGTATTTAGTACGGGAACAAAAGCACATGAGTGCTTTGAAGGGCCAATTTCCTTCAATTTAATTATCCTGGATGTTATGTTGCCAGGTTATAGTGGAGTAGACTTATGTAAACAAATTAGGGCTAAATCTTCGGTGCCTGTGCTTTTTCTCTCCGCAAAAGGAACAACTTCTGATCGCATTGAGGGATTGAAAGCAGGTGGAAACGACTACCTGCCAAAACCATTTGATTTAGAAGAACTTTTATTGCGGGTTGGGGTATTAATAGGACCAGATGCAGAAGAAACGGAGATTGTAGAAGCGACTTTAGGTAATTGCTCTGTCAACTTTAAAACATTTGAGGTCATTAATTTAGAAACGAATCAAACACATAATTTATCAAAGAAAGAAGTCGACCTCATTCATTTGTTCCTTGAAAAGAATGGTGAAGTTATCTCCAGAACAGAGATTTTAGATAAGGTCTGGGGTAAAGATCAATTTCCAACTACACGAACGATAGATAACTACATTTTAAATTTCCGGAAGATTTTTGAAAAAGATCCAAAAAATCCAGAACACTTTCATTCTATCCGGGGAGTCGGGTATAAATTCACAAAATGAGTTAAGAAGATTGGTGAAACCTTGAATTAATCGAACTTAGTTGTGCTTTTTCTTAATTTTGGGCGTTATACTATACAATGAATACAATGTTGAAACAGTTAAGGTACGATAAAGCATATTTAAGAATGGCCAAAACTTGGTCTGAACTTTCTCATTGCAGTCGTAAGCAAGTGGGTGCGATTATCGTGAAAGATGGAATGATAATTTCTGATGGA
>JBFHHS010000312.1:0-2443 GCA_041596895.1 Crocinitomicaceae bacterium
GGAAAGCTCAGCACTGTTTGCGTTGGGGAAAGCGTTAGGTCACGATTGTGCAACAATCTGCCTGGGTATTGCTAATCGTCCTAACAAAGAGTTTTCTTCTGGATATAACAACGAAATGATTCAACTAGTTCAATATGTATTAGATCGTATTTAGGATACGGCTGCATGCAATTTTCGGACTTTGATTTTATTCATTTTTAGAATTGTTTCTGAAAACATTGAATTCTCATCCAAAAGAAACTTTTGCGTTCCCGAAAAATGAATGGCGTCTGGTTTTACTTCTTCTGCAATTTTTGAAATATTATTCAAGTTCACGCCTCCTCCGGCCATAATTTCAATTCTACCATCAGCATACTCCATCATTCCTTTTAAATTTTCCATGCCACGTTCAACGTTTGAACCTAAACCAGAAGTCAGCAACCGCTTCACTCCTAATTCAATTAAAATATCCAAAGACCGCTTGTAATTTACCGTATCATCAAATGCACGATGAAATGTGACCTCCATATCCCCTGCCTTCTCAATCATTAAAGCGAGTGCATCTTTGTGAATTTCACCAAACTCATTTAAAACACCTATAACCACGCCATGAGTCCCAAGAACACTGCACTCAAGAATATCACGTAAAATGATTTCAATTTCATCATTATTATAAATAAAACCACCCGGTCTCGGACGAATTAACACATGTGTTTCTACGCCATACGCCAAAGCATAATCAATCAATCCTGGTGAAGGTGTCATTCCTCCTTGCTCCAAGTTTTGACATAATTCAATCCGTTCAAATTTCAATTCCTTTGCAATCTTAATTGCCTCAATTGATGCTGCACAAAGTTCCAGTTTCATAAGCTTACAATATTTCAATTTCATCAATGAATGTCCAAGGTACATGTCCTCCTCCATCTTTACCATCCGGAATTACATCCATAGATTTTATTACCACTTTCAGATAACGTGCTTTTCTTTTAAATAACAATTGTTTCATTCCTGACACGACTTCGACCGATTTTAAGTCCTTTACAGTTACACTTCTCCATTTTAATTTATCCTTGGAAATAAACACTTGAATTTTCTCGGGCATATAAATCCACGAGCCATTATCTTCCAAAAACCCAATACGTAATCCAACAGTCTTTCGCTTTTCTTCTAAATCAACAATAAACTCAACGCGATTCGTATTAAAGCCTAACCAATCACTTCCCTTCCAAGGTGTCCTTCCCATTATTCCATCAACTAAATTTAGACTGCCATTATGGTTGTACTTAGGATGCGGGGCTGTAATCATTTCTATCTTTGCTCCAACATCATCCGTTATTCTAAACTTATAGTTTGCTTCGATCTCATTATTTATAGACTTCACATTGACACTCAATAATGAACTCTCTCCTTTTACACCTTTCGCTATAAAGACTGAATCTATTGCGCTTACAATGCGATTTTCCATCAATACTTTTCCAGATGCGTTTCTCATTGAAATATTAAACTTTGAATCAACATACGCCCCCGAAAAATAAAGATTAATCCCCCCTAACGTCCTTTCCACTTTGAGTTGGGGAAAATGAATAGAGTTGGCATAATTTACATCATGATTCTTTAAATAATTTTGGTGTTTATCTAAATAAACAGATAAAAAATCGTCGTAAACAGGCTTTGAAAAGCACCATAAACTTTGTATTAGAGCCAATGCTCTTGGGAAAGTCATGTACTCAACTTGATCCATCGATGGTAAATATTCCGACCATAAATTAGCTTGTCCACCAAGGATATAATTGGCATCTGCATCACTCATACCTTCTGGAACTGGATTAAACTGATATACTTTTTCTAAGGGCAAATACCCTCCAATTGCCAAGGGCTCATCTGGGTGACTACTTTGATAGTAATCGAAATAACAATGCGTATTTGGAGACATTACCACATAATGACCTTGCGAAGCAGCTTCTCTCCCTCCAACATTTCCTCGCCACGACATTACAGCAGCATTTGGCGATAAACCACCTTCCAAGATTTCATCCCAACCGATTAGTTTTTTTCCTTTTTCAGTTAGAAACTGATCCATTCGTTTAATGAAATAACTCTGTAATTCATGCTCGTCCTTCAACCCATTATCGGCGATGACTTTCTGACAATTATCACAGACCTTCCATCGCGTCTTTGGAGCTTCATCGCCGCCAATATGAATATATTCAGAAGGAAATAGCTCAATTACCTCTTCCAAAACATTCTGCATGAATACGATGGAAGCATCTTTAGAACAATAAATATCATCAAAAATCCCCCAGAGACCAGGCACTTCTTGTTTCAATCCATTACAAGATAGCTCAGGATACGCAGCTAATGCAGCTCTACTATGTCCCGGCATTTCAATTTCGGGAACTATGGTTACATACTTAGATTGTGCGTATTCAACGACTTCCTTAATCTCTTCCTGTGTATAAAATCC
>JBFHHS010000313.1:0-2436 GCA_041596895.1 Crocinitomicaceae bacterium
CAAATAATCGCGAAGGATTCAATCGTAGAGGTTCGTTAATCGTTATGGCATGTCCCATTCCTGACTGTGCAGAATCCGGTGCAATTACCACGACATCTCCAAATTCTTTCACGGCTTCATGTAAGGATAAAATTCCTTTAGAAGAAATCCCATCGTCATTTGTAACTAATATCAAGGGTCTTTTTGGACTCATACATCTATTTAATTAAGAACAATGCGAAAGTAACTAAAGTTATCTTAATCTTTCCGCATAAATGACGAGTAATCTAAATGAATTAATTATTTTTGGCACGTAGTTAAATGCCTGATTGCATACTGATTTCACCGCGAATGACAACAACAGATTTAATCCAAATTGCGACACGAATTACTCAAGCTAATATTGAGCTTATAAACTCATCTGTCAAAAAGATGTCCGAAGCGCAGTTAAACTGGAAACCATCAGCCACTTCTTGGAGTGTAAATGAGGTCTTATCGCACTTGAACGAATACGGTAAATACTACCACCCTGTTATCCTTCGTAAAATTGAAAATACGCGTTTCACCTCAACAAAGGAAGCGTTTTTAAGTTCTCCCTTAGGAAGGTCTGCTTGGAAAGCGATGAAATTAGGAAACGCCAGAAACATCAAACGAAAATTCAAAGCTCAGAAAGACTACAATCCAACAATAGACCCAAGTTTATTAGATGGTGAACAAGTCAATGTTTTTGAGAATCAACAAAAGGATCTTTTATCCATCATTGAAAAATCGACAACGGTTAATCTTAGACGTGTTAAAATTCCGATATCAATCTCTAAAGTTGTTCGATTACGACTTGGTGATGCCTTATTGTTTGTTGTGTATCACAACGAACGCCATATGCAACAAATAATCAATTTACAAAACAGTCCTAACTTCCCCGCCCAATAATGAATTCGTTTAACGCCTATTGTAAGGTTAGTATTTCACCTGTTCGATCTGAACCAAAAGATCAGAGTGAAATCGTTACGCAATTACTCTTTGGCGAATTAATTTCTGTTCATGAAATCAATGAACCTTGGGCTAAAATAACAACTGTAGCGGATGGATATGAAGGAATCATTGATTTTAAACATTTTCAAAAACTTACTGATAAAGAAACTAGAAGATGGTCAGATGGACTGGACATATTAAAAGTGAGAGAATGTGAACTAGACACCCCATGGGGACTTCAACGAATTTGTCGAGGATCTTATATTCCATCGAATGAAGTTGAATTCAATATAGGGGATGATCACTTTCACCTACTGAATAGTATCGAAGTTTCATTGAAGTCACCTTGGGATTACGCCCTAGATTATTTGAACACCCCCTATCTTTGGGGTGGTAAATCGCCTTTTGGAATAGATTGTTCGGGAATAACACAAATAATTTACCGTATATTTAGTATTAATCTTCCAAGGGATGCTTCTGACCAAGTACATGTTGGGAACGATGTTGATTTCACTGAAATTATTTCTGGCGACTTAGCCTTTTTCGAAAATAAATCAGGGAAAATTACGCATGTTGGAATATGCAATGGCAAAGGAGAAATTATCCATGCAGCCGGTCATGTAAGAAAAGATAAAATTACGAGTACAGGAATAATCAATGCTGAATCAGGATATCTGACTCATAAACTAACTTGTATTAAACGCGTTATTTAGTATCAACCAAGCTAAAGTGTTTAATCTAAAACTAAAAACTAAACGATGAAAATATTAATTACTGGAGGTGCAGGCTTCATTGGAAGTAACTTAGCAAAACGACTAGTAGACGACGGACATAAAGTTGTAGTATTGGATTCTTTATTGAGAGGAAATAAGCTTGATAAAGGAACTTTTGATAAAATTGATTTTATCAAGGGAGATGTTAGAAATTCTGACACTGTATTGCAAGCATCTAAAGGATGTGATATAATCTTTCATTTTGCCGCTGTGTTAGGTGTTGATATTGTTGCTGATAATCCAGTTGAAACAATGGATGTTGAAGTGATTGGAACGCGCAATGTAGTTTACGCTGCAGAAGCAAATAACATTAAGAAAATCATGTATGCATCAACAAGCGGAATCTATGGTCATTCTGCTATTGAAAACGCACTTACGGAAGAAGTATTGGTTGACCCAAGAACCTCTTACGCGATGGCAAAACGATACAATGAAATTTATCTTGCTTCTCATTATGAAGAAAAAGGTTTAAATGTTATTTCTCTTCGGTTTTTCAACGTTTATGGTTGGAATCAAGATACAAGAATGGTTATTCCTTTGTTTTTTGAGCAAGCTACTAATGACAAAAAGATTACTGTCTTTGGAACAGGTAAACAAACAAGAGATTTCACTTACATAGATGATACAATTGAAGCATGTGTCCGATTGATGAACATTAACGGTTGTCATATTGTAAACATCGCGAATGAGGCGGAATGGTGCATCGATGACG
>JBFHHS010000314.1:0-2397 GCA_041596895.1 Crocinitomicaceae bacterium
CAGGCGATTCAGGAGAAACGGGACCACATGAATAAAGGATAAAAGAAACCATGAATAATCTAAATAGCACTTTTAACGCGGGAAGTTTCATTTGAAGCAATGGATTGATGAAATATTCTTTTAACAGGATTAAAAATACATACTTATTCAATACGTAAACCGATTTTCATGTAAAATTGGGGATTAATTTTCCAATCCAAAATTGAGTTTCATGCTGGATTTTTATTAATATTGTTTAAATTAACTAATCTAATAAACGAAATTATGAAAAAAGTTATCGGAGTTGCTGCATTCGCAGTTTTTGGTATGGTCGCATTATCTTCTTGTAAGAAGGTTTATACTTGTACTTGTACAACTACTAGCGGAAGTTACAGTTATACATCTACTTCAACGTACACTGCAACTAAATCAGATGCAACTACATTGTGTGAAGCAGATAACGATACGTACACAACTTGTACAATCGACTAATTCTTAGATTTAAAAGAATAGTAAAAGGAAGCCTTGGCTTCCTTTTTTTGTAATTAGAATAATTTATATGAATTCAATAGAACGTTTTTTACTCGACTCAGGTTTATCTTGGACAATGAGCAAGTTGTTGCCTTATATTTTGATGGTATTCATTGGTTTACTACTCGTTTTTATTCTAAAACGATTTGTTGCAAAAATGAAATTGCCTGTTCGGTTACTGATTAAATTAACAGTGTTAATCTTGCCGTTTGTTTTATATTTTGCTGTAGCCCCAATTTATCAAGGTGATTTTTCAAATAATTCTGTGGAAATTTCTAAAGATGATGCTTATAAAGAGTTGACCGGAAAAAGATTGGTTGTTCTAACAATTCCAGGTTGCCCTTATTGCTTCGAGGCTTTGGGGAGGATGAAAAAATTAAAGGAACGTGTTCCTGCAATTGAAATTGATTATATCGTTTGTCATACGGATCCTGAAACAATGGATTGGTACAAGCAAGAAGCGGGGGATGCTGTCAACGTGAAAATGGCCGAAAATATTAAATCTATGTCTGAATTGGCGTTTGGGGTGTTTCCAACCTTTGTTTTAGTTGACGGAGATAAAACGCTTCGTACGTGGTCAAATGACAATTTTGGTGTTTCTGCAATGGACGAAATTGAATTGAATTTTAATTAAAATAAATGGACTTTGAACAGAGCTCGAGTTAGAATTAACTCGGGCTTTTTTTGTCTAAAATAAAAAAGGGTGAGATTTTAATCCCACCCTTTTTTAAATATTCGAGTAATGCTTACAACTTAGCAAGAATGGAATTTAATGTATTACTTGGACGCATTGCTTTAGCTGCTTTGTCGTCATTAGGGAAGTAGTATCCGTCTAAATCAACCGGACTTCCTTGAGCGTTGTTTAACTCTGTAACAATTGTATTTTCATTTGAATTAAGTTCCGCTGAAACTTGAGCGAACTGTGCTTGCAATTCTGCATCCTTGGATTGTTTTGCTAATGCCTCAGCCCAATATTTAGCCAAGTAGTAGTGAGAACCACGATTGTCTAATTCACCTACTTTTCTAGATGGTGATTTATCATTCAATAAGAACTCAACTGTTGCTTCATCCAAGGTCTCACCTAAAATAGAAGCTTTCGCATTGTTTGTAGATTCTCCCATGTGTTCCAATGAAACCGCTAAGGCCAAGAATTCACCCAATGAATCCCATCTCAAGTGACCTTCTTCATTGAATTGTTGAACGTGCTTTGGAGCAGATCCTCCAGCTCCAGTTTCAAACAAACCACCACCGTTCATCAAAGGAACAATCGATAGCATTTTTGCAGATGTTCCTAATTCTAAAATTGGAAATAAATCTGTTAAGTAATCTCTTAAAACATTTCCTGTAACAGAGATTGTATCTTGTCCTTTCTTTAATCGGTCTAAGGTATATAATGTAGCGTTTGTTGGTGATAGAATCTGTATATCCAATCCAGCTGTATCGTAGTTTGGAAGATATGCTTCAACTTTCTTAATCAACTCAGCATCATGTGCTCGTTCGTTATCTAACCAAAAGATTGTTGGTGTTTGAGTCGCTTTTGCTCTGTTTACAGCCAATTTAATCCAATCTTGTACGGGCGCGTCTTTTACTTGACACATTCTCCAGATATCTCCTGCTTCAACGTTATGCGACATTAAAACAGTACCGTTTTGATCAATCACATCAACTCTACCGTCAGATGCAATTTCAAATGTTTTGTCATGTGATCCGTATTCCTCAGCTTTTTGAGCCATTAATCCAACATTTGGAACTGTTCCCATCGTTGTTGGGTCAAATGCCCCATTTTCTCTACAGAAGTCAATTGTTGCTTGGTAAACCGAAGCATAACTGCTGTCTGGAATAACGGCTTTCGTATCTTGTTGCTTGCCTTCAGCATTCCACATTTGC
>JBFHHS010000315.1:0-2353 GCA_041596895.1 Crocinitomicaceae bacterium
AAATCCTTCATAAAGCCTTCTAATTTTTTAGAAGGCTTTTTTTTTCTTAAAACTTAAATAAATGGAAACTATAGATAGAGATATTTCATCAGACAGTGATTTAATTATCGATAATAGAATTAAACTTTTTCTTGCTGAAACTTCTAAATGGGCAAATTTTTTATCCATAATTGGATTTGTAATGCTTGGATTGATGGTGATTGTATCTTTTGTGATGATTGCAATGACTGCTTCAATATTGGGAGCTGAAGCATTAGGCATAGGTGTTATGTATCTTTTTATGGCAGCATTATACTTTTTCCCAACGTTGTACCTCTTCAAATTTGCTAGAAAAATTAAAGCTGGAATTTTAAGTACTTCACAAGAAGATATGACTCTAGGATTCGAGAACCTCAAGAAACTCTTTAAATTCATGGGGATCCTAATGATTGTTCTACTAGGGTTTTATGCTTTAGTTCTACTTATTTCACTATTTGCAGGTTTAAGCAACTTTTAATACCCAATGAAAAACAACGAGATTAATCTCCTAGATATTGAAAATAGTAATGATGTTAAAGGGACTCCAACATTCCTAAAGATTATTTGCATACTGACAATTGCTGGTAGTGTATTTTCAATTATATACACAGGAATTAGCTTCGTTGTTATAGACACATTACGTACCAACTTTAATAACTTAACGGGAATTGGTGACGAGTCAGTTATGGCCGACATCTATAAATGGACAAAAATTTCATACGGCTTAAAAATAATAGGAAGTCTACTTTGTATTCTTGGGGCAATCTTTATGCTTTACCGACGTAAAATGGGATTCTTCTCTTATATTTTGGGACAAGCTACGTCACTTTTCGCGTCTTACTTTACACTGAGTACATTAATTAAAGGACTTATAACAGGAATTGGATTTATTCCATTAATTTTAAGCTTTCTCATTACAATAGGTTTTATTGTAATGTATACGGTAAACTACAAACACTTAAATAAATGAGCGAATTAGACGATTTACTTGACCCAGGAGTAGGAAACGATAACATGGATTATGGAAGAGGGGAAGTCTTACCAAATTCAACCGCTGTTTTAGTTTTAGGGATTATTTCAATAGTTGGTTGCATATTCTACGGGATTCCTGGTTTGATTTGTGGTATTATCGCACTTGTTTTACATAAGAAAAACAAAGAGGTATACGCAACTAATCCTGCTAAATATCAAGTTTCATGGAAAAATGCTAAGGCAGGTTACGTTTGTGCAATCATCGGAACTTCACTTTCAGCAGTATATGTTTTGGTAGTATTTTTCGCTTTGTTTTTCGCCTTTTCGACGGTTACTCGGTTTTGATTAAATGTAGTTGGAAAGAAAACTTTGGTATCGATTGTTTAACCTGTGGGTTTCAACGTTCTTTTACGCTCCTGCTTGAAGGAAAGATTTCAGAAAGTTTTATTATGTTTCCTGCGTTAATACCTTTTATATTAACGCTCGTTATTCTATCACTTCATCTCGTTTTCAAATTTAAACACGGCGCAAAGGTCATTCTCACCTCATTTATTCTAACAGTTCTTCTGATTATCGTTAACTACACAATTAAGTTGTCAACAGGTACAGCTTTTCATTAACATCTCAGCGTTTTCATTCAGTTTCTTCAGTCGCTTTTGTTAACTTTGATAAAATTCATTTTTTCAAGTTATGTCAGACGATAAGAAGATTATATTTTCAATGGTTGGCGTGTCTAAGGATACACCACAAGGAAAACAAATTATTAAAAATATTTACCTCTCATTTTACTATGGTGCCAAAATTGGAATCATTGGACTAAATGGATCTGGTAAATCTACAGTAATGAAAATTATTGCTGGATTAGACCAATCCTATAAAGGAGAAGTTGTTTTTTCTGAAGGATATTCTGTTGGATACCTTTCGCAAGAACCAGAATTGGACGAAGCTAAAACGGTTAAAGAAATCGTTATGGAAGGTGTTCAAGAGACTGTTGATATTCTAGCTGAATTCGAACAAATCAACAACTCATTCATGGACGAGGATATCATGAATGACCCAGATAAAATGGATAAATTGATTGCCAGACAAGGTGAGGTTCAGGATATTATTGATTCACTGGATGCCTGGGAGCTTGACACTAAGCTTGAAAGAGCAATGGATGCATTAAGATGTCCTCCAGATGACCAGTTAATCGGGACACTGTCAGGAGGAGAGCGAAGACGTGTGGCTCTATGCCGATTACTTCTTAAAAATCCAGACATATTACTGTTGGATGAGCCTACCAATCACTTAGATGCTGAATCTATCGAGTGGTTAGAACAACATTTACAACAATATAAAGGAACTGTAATTGCAGTTACAG
>JBFHHS010000316.1:0-2333 GCA_041596895.1 Crocinitomicaceae bacterium
AAAAAGGAACATTTACACAGTTCGAGAGGTCCAACTCTTCTGTTTCTGAAGGAACGAGTGAAAAGGTTGTTTTAGCATTAAAATCTATAACTGAGAATCACTTGCTGGTTGGTTGTGCAGATGGATTGTTTGATTTAAAAATTGACGGATCAAATTATTGGTATAAAAGAATTGATACGAAAGGGTTCAACAGGACATACTCAATTATTCATTGGAAAGATAATTTATATTGGATTGCATCTAAAAAAGGAGCGGTTTTATATGATATCAAAAGTCAAAAAATTGAAACGTTTATTCATGATCCGCTTAATGTTGATAAAACAATTTCGAAAGGGATTTGCAGGTTAGTTTATAAAGATTTAGATGATAATATATGGTTCACGACAAGTGTTGGTGGATTAAATATTCTTGTTGAAAATGAACAAGGTTTATCCATAAGGCCGTATAAGGAAAACGAAATTATTAAACAGTTTTCAACGGAATACATAACATCAATTAATCAAGCTAATGATAAAACGTATTGGCTAGGAACACTAGGGTCAGGATTGCTACACTGGAATCCAAAAACAAAGGAAGTCGCATTATACAACAAGTCAAATGGTTTACCCAATGATGTTATTTATGGTGTTGTTTCTGATGGAAAGAATAGTTTATGGTTAAGTACAAATAAAGGCGTTTGTAATTTCAATCCGAAGTCGAAAACTACAAAAAATTATACTGAAGCCGATGGGTTGATGAGTAATGAGTTTAATCTAGGCGCCTACATGATTACTAGTACAGGTGTAATCTATTTTGGCGGTATTTATGGGTATAATTACTTTAAACCTGAACAATTGGTTTCTAACAAGAAAGACATTAGTGTTGTGTTTTCTAAATTGAAACTAGACGGTGGATGGCTAAAACCAAACGAAAAGGGTTCGCCATTAGAGAAACCAATTTTCATGACTGAACAGCTTAACTTATCTTATAAGCAACGAAGTTTTACAATCGCTTTTCAATCATCAGATTTAAGTAACCCAAAAAAAATAAATTATAAATACCTTCTTGAAGGTTCTGATGAAGGAGAAATTGAGTTGGGTTCTTCAAATGAAATTCACTTCAATGCACTTTCATATGGTTCATATACGTTGAAAGTTTATGCTCGATCTGCGGATGGCACGTGGAGCAGCATGCCTGCGGAATTAAAAATCGTAATAGAAACTCCTTTTTGGGGTAAATGGTGGTTTTGGTTGATTTGTGCTTCGATTTTGGCGATTTCAATACGGATCTTTATTCGACAAAGGATTGAGTCTTCACGTAGAGAGCAAGTGCGATTAGAAATGAAAGTTCGTGATAGAACGAAGGAAATTCATAAACAAAGTAAGAAGATAGAACGTCAAAAGGAAAAGATTGAAGAAGAAAGAAATAATGTAATCCTTCAACAAGAACTACTTCAGAAAGAAAAAGATAAAACGGAGAAACTATTAAAAAATGTACTTCCAACTTCTACAGCTGAAGAGTTGAAGAAAAGAGGAAAAGCGCGAGCACGAGCCTATAAAACAGTCTCTGTAATTTTTACTGATTTTGTTGGATTTACTAAAATTTCAGATCGTATGCCAGCAACAGAGTTGGTAAAAAAACTGGATGTTTACTTTACCAAGTTTGATGAAATAATAGTTAAAAACAACTTGGAGAAGATCAAAACGATTGGCGATGCATATATGTGTGCAGGAGGTGTTCCTGTTAGAAATAATACGAACCCAATCGATGCGTGTCTAGCGGCCCTGCAGATTCAGGCTTACATGTTTAAACGAAAGAATGATGCGATCGCTAACGGGAGAGAATATTGGGATTTGCGCCTTGGAATAAATACAGGAGAAGTCATAGCTGGAGTTATTGGTTCCGAACGATTGGCATTTGATGTTTGGGGAGCAACAGTAAATCATGCCCAAAGAATGGAAATGCTTGGTGAACCAGGAAAAGTCACAATCACCGGGGCTACTTTTGCACTGATTGAACCTTACTTTGAATGTTCGTTTAAAGGAAAAGCACAAACAAAAAGTAGAGGTTTGATAGACATGTATGTTGTAGATCAAATTAAACCTGAATTATCCGTTAAAGGTGAAGGGATTTATCCAAATGAAAAGTTTAATCAAATTGTAAACTTACATCATTACAGCTCTATTAATTATTACAAAGCAGAACGGTATATTATGAAAGTGCTGGAAACAGGACTTCCAAAAACGTTGTATTATCATAGTATTGCACACACTAAAGATGTAGTTGCAGCTGTTGAACGACTTGCATTAGCAGAGAATGTAACTGATGAAGGCCTGTTTTTATTAAAGTCAGCG
>JBFHHS010000317.1:0-2316 GCA_041596895.1 Crocinitomicaceae bacterium
GATGTGAACATCTGCTGATTCAGCCTCTTCTTTTGCTTTCGCTTTTTCTACTTTTGGATCGCCCGAATTTAATTCAAACCAATTAACTTCATCAACACTGATATCCACATGATCCGTAGTGTAAAACCATCCTCTCCAGAACCAATCCAAATCAACTGCAGAAGCATCTTCCATCGTTCTAAAAAAGTCTGCTGGAGTAGGGTGTTTAAATTTCCATCTTTCACAATAGGTTTTAAAGGCATGATCAAACAACTCACGCCCCATTACGGTTTCTCTCAATATATTTAGGGCTGTTGCAGGTTTTCCGTAGGCATTATTCCCGAATTGCCAAATAGATTCAGAATTGGTCATAATAGGAGAGATGCGCTCTTTATCTCCACGCATATAATCTGTAATCAAGTGTGCAGGACCTCTTCGAGAAGGATATCCACGTTCCCATTCTTGCTCTGTCAAGTACTGAACAAACGTGTTTAAGCCTTCATCCATCCATGTCCATTGTCTCTCATCAGAATTAATAATCATTGGAAAGAAGTTGTGTCCCACCTCATGAATAATCACACCCCACATACCATATTTAGTTCGTTCTGAATACGTTCCATCCGCTTCTGGGCGACCACCGTTAAAGCAAATCATTGGATACTCCATTCCAATCCATTTAGAATGAACAGAAATTGCAACAGGATAAGGATAATCCACTGTGTACTTTGAATATGTTTTAATCGTATGAGCTACTAATTTAGTAGAGTATCGTTCCCATAAAGGATTACCTTCTTTTGGGTAATACGACATTGCCATAACATTTTTTCCGCTTACATCAACTCCCTGGGCATCCCACATAAATTTTCTAGAAGACGCAAAAGCAAAATCTCTTACATTCTTAGCTTTAAAAACCCAAGTCTTCTTTTCTTTTGACTTCTCTTTTTCAGCAGCTTCAGCCTCTTCTTGTGTTACGATTAAAACAGGAACATCAGAATTCGCCGCCTTTTTTAATCTAGCGCGTTGTTCTGAAGTTAAAACACTGCTCGTATTTTGCAATTCACCCGTTGAACCTACGATATGATCAGCTGGAACTGTAATAGAAACCTCATAATCTCCGAAAGGTAAAGCAAATTCACCTCGACCTAAAAACTGTTTGTTTTGCCACCCTTCAACATCGCTATACACACACATTCTAGGGAACCATTGAGCTATTGTATACAAGTAATTATCATTCTCTTCAAAATGCTCATAACCACTACGCCCACCAATTTTCATTCGGTCGTTTATGTTGTACCACCACTTTATATTAAAGGATATAACTCCTTTAGCTTCAAGCGGTTTATCTAAATCAATTCTCAACATTGTTTTATTGATTGCATAAGACAGTTCTTTCCCTGACGTAGTAGTTACCTCTTCAATTTTGAAACCACCATCGAAATGAAACATTTTCTTTTCAACGTCACCAATAGAACGGAAATCTTCCATACGTTCAACAGAAATCAACTTTGTATCCGAATCATCCGCGCGCATGTTTTGATCCAACTGAATCCACAAATACTCCAATTTATCAGGAGAATTATTTGTGTACGTGATTGTCTCTTCACCATGAAGCTTTTGAGTCTCATCATCAATTTCTACCTCAATTTTGTAATCGGCCTTTTGTTGAAAGTAATTATGACCTGGTGCACCGGCGGCATTACGGTATTCATTTGGAGTTGGCAATTCCTCTCCCAATTGAGCGAATTTATTCTGTTGTTGTCCAAATGCAATCGCTGGAAGCAAACTTGCTAAAAGTATAATTCTTTTCATTTTAATAGTTTTCTAGTTCAATGGATTGAACGCGTTCTGTATAAAGAAAGGTTCTGGTATAACGATTATTTCGATAAGTTAAGGTGATTTTATTCTGTTGCTGCTTAAAAATGTCCATTAGCAAATCAAATGAAACCTTAATTTCTGGAGCAATTTCAATTACATCTGATTCAAAGTAAAAACTGGTTGTTCCGTTCAAAGAAACCTCAGAACCTACCATATTGAGGTTTACCAAGTCTGTTGTCCATATTTTAAAGTGCTTATTTAAGTATTCTTGAACATTAAAGAATCCTTGATCTCCTTTAGAAATCTCAGCTAAATCTCCCGTTTCAACTCCTTCATTTTCTAAAGCTAGTTCTAAATCATGCGTAGAAACAATGATCGTGCATTCAAATTTTCTAGAAATATCGTTGTACTCAACTTCGGAAAACCCAAAAAAATACTCGTGTCCAAAAGAACTTAACGAGATTAAAACTGCTAGAACAACTGTAAAAAGCTTCAAAATAATTCAATTTTTAAAGACCCCAA
>JBFHHS010000318.1:0-2206 GCA_041596895.1 Crocinitomicaceae bacterium
AAAAATCTTTTCCAAATATCCTTCTTTAGCTAAATCTAAAATTGTGAATAATCCATCCATATTGAGTTGCCATGCAAACGCTGGATTCTTCTCAGCCGTAGCACTTAACAACGCAGCCAACAAATAAACCTCATTGATTTTTTCCGAAATAATAAAATCTCGAACAGCCTCTTTTTTCAAAATATCCATCTGAACATATGGACCTCCAGCGAGTTTTGAAGGACAATCCGCATGCAAATCAGCAGCATAAACATTTTCATTTCCGTATTTCGCTCTTAAGTTTAAAACGAGTTCTGTTCCAATTTGGCCACAAGCACCAATGATGATTATCTTTTTCATAATTCTGAGTTGAATGCAAATAGATATATTTTTTTTTCAATTTCCTAAGAGATAAACCAAAAATTAACGCATTCTTCGATTAATGACAATTATCATTTTTTCGATGACGTCCTAATGCTACTTTTGACAAATTCGTTACCTTTATACTTATGTGGAAAGGATTAAAAGATCATTTGAATTATCTCATCAAGAGAAACCCGGAGTGAAATGGGCATAAATCAAGTGGAATACGAAATTTATTAATGAATTAAATTATTACACATGCCTTTTTATCAAAAGCTGGGGAAGATCCCACATAAAAGACACACAATATTCAGAAAAGAGGACGGAGGATTGCATCATGAGCAACTTTTCGGAACAGCTGGATTCGATGGAATGTCAGCATTATTATATCACCTTGAGCCACCAACAATCGTAAAAGAATTCGTTGGCACAAAGGATGTACGACCTGAAATCGCAGAAGACCGTCAACTTCAAATGCGAAGCATTATGGGATACAAGGTTGAGCCAAAAGATGACTTTTTAGAAAGTCGCGTTCCTGTATTGGTTAATGACGATTGCGAGATTGTTTTATCTTCTCCAAAGAAATCATTGAGAGAATATTTCTACAAAAATGCCGATTGTGATGAAGTGATTTTCATCCATGAAGGAACGGGAAAACTTAGAACACAATTAGGAAATATTGAATTCAAATATGGAGATTACTTGGTAATCCCAAGAGGAATGATTTATCAAGTTGATTTCGATACTGAAAACAACCGATTATTCATCGTTGAATCGAAGCATCCTATCTTCACACCGAAGAGATACAGAAACTGGTACGGTCAATTATTAGAGCATAGCCCGTTTTGCGAGCGCGACTTTAGACCACCAACAGAATTAGAGACACACGCAGAATTTGGTGATTTCTTAGTAAAAACAAAAAAACAAGGAATACTATATTCATATACGTATGCTTCTCATCCGTTTGATGTTGTTGGTTGGGATGGATATAACTACCCATATGCATTCTCAATCCACGATTTTGAACCAATAACTGGGCGTGTACATTTACCACCTCCAATTCACCAAACTTTTGAAACAAGTGCTTTTGTTATTTGTTCATTTGTTCCTAGACTATACGATTATCACCCAGAAGCTATTCCTGCTCCATACAACCATAGTAACATTGACTCAGATGAAGTTCTTTACTATGTTGACGGTGATTTCATGAGTAGAAACAATATTGAGAAAGGACAAATTACACTTCATCCTGCGGGACTTCCTCATGGACCACACCCAGGAGCATACGAAAGAAGTATTGGAAAAAAAGAAACTCAAGAACTTGCTGTAATGGTGGACACATTCAAACCATTAAAATTAACCAAGCAAGCATTAGAACTTGAATTTAAAGATTACTACAAATCATGGCTTCATTAAGAAGTTGATACAATAACATTATAAAAGACTATTGAAAGATGGCAGAAAAAACAACACCTGAAAGCGTAAATTACGGACTAGAGAAAATATTTGAAGGGGCACAAGACTTCTTACCATTATTAGGTACTGATTACGTTGAATTTTACGTAGGTAACGCTAAACAAGCAGCTCACTTTTATAAAACAGCATTTGGATTTCAATCTTATGCATATGCAGGATTAGAAACAGGAATGAAAGATCGTGCTTCATACGTTGTAAAACAAGACAAGATTAAACTTGTCTTAACTACAGCATTAAACAGTGATTCACCAATTGGAGAACACGTGAAGAAACATGGTGACGGAGTTAAAGTTGTTGCTTTATGGGTTGAGGATGCAAGAAAAGCATACGAAGAAACTACAAAGCGTGGTGCGAAATCATACATGGAACCAACTGTGGAAACAGATGA
>JBFHHS010000319.1:0-2179 GCA_041596895.1 Crocinitomicaceae bacterium
AAGAAATGCCTTGCTTCCTTTTTTCATCTCTAACATAATTTCTTTCCAAGCACCAATCAGTTGGCGGACATGAAATTCAACAGGTTCTTTTTGTTCGTCAAAGACCTTACCGTCTAAAAACTCTCCTTTGTATGTAAAAGACACTAGGTCTTTATAAATGATATCTCTTCCTTCCCCTTCTTCTAAAATCTTATAATACAATCCTGAAGGTGATCGTTCACAATCGATTCCTTTCTCGGCTAAATACGATTCGATTTGTTGATCAAAATGATCTTTATCGTCAGCTGAATAAGTGTCTCCGCAACTTACAAGAATAAGTGTTAGAATCACAAAAATTAAATACTTCATAATTTCAATGGGGTTACAGTATATCCTTCTTTTTCTAAAAGTCGAATGACGCCATTCGGTCCGCCAAGATGACCTGCTCCAACGGCAATAAATGAATTTGTTGATTTGATCAATTCTTTAATTTGTGGTATCCAGTTGGCATTTCGATTATCTAAAAATTTTGCTTGTTCTTCTGAAATTACCCCATCATCTTCATTAATCATCTGATATAGCGCATCCACGTTTTGAGAAACATAGGTTTGTTGCATTTCACGCATTGTTTCAATGGATTCTTCTGCATCGCGAATCCCCGCCATCACCATTTCAACCTGTTGCTCGTCGGTTAATTCATCGAAAAAACTCATTTGTTGTTCGATTGTTTCTAAACCTTTCATTGGAATTTCATGCTCCTTTGCAATTTCATCAAAGGTCATTTCATATGATTCTGTTTTCCCCATAAATTGAACTTGTGTTGCCATTTGGACAATTACAAAGGGTTTCATTTTGGAAAATGCTGCTCTAAATGCTGGTTCTTCCATTTTAAATTCCGCTTTTGCCCATCTAAGAATAGTGTCGGTTTGAGCTTCGTTAAAAAAGTCAAAGAACGAACCTTCATCCAACATTACATATTTCATTGCGTCCATCTGATTAGGTAACCCAGCGATTTCCATCACAAGTTGATCTGTTTTAGATACAAGCTTTTGAAGTTTTTTAGGGAAAAGAAAATACTCTTTTTCAATTAAGTGCATTGTTCCGAATAAATACGATTCACTTTCCATATCTGGTCCTGTGATTTTCCAAAGCAAGGATGATTCTTCCATTGGGAATTCACGTACTTCTTGCCCCTGAGCAACGGATACTCCAAGGATGAAGATTATAGCTAAAAAGAATTTTGTCATTTATTTTTTAATTAATTCGACTAAATATTGATCGTTTTCATCAATGATTTGGTTAACCATGAATCCAGTGCGTTCGGCCGTTTCTTTCATTTTACCAAAATCTACATAAAGCCAATCAAACCATTCTGATTCGTGTTCCTTATATTTCATTTGAAATTTGAAATTACCGTAATAGGTAGTGTTTAAGTCAACCCACATTCCACCTTCATCGTCTTCGTAAAGATATTTGATATCGGAAGAATCACAAAGAATTTTACCGCCATCATTTAAAAGCGACTTTGCTTTAATCAAAGTGTGTTCCAAGTTTGAAAGTGTTCCTGCGATGCCAATTCCATTCATTAGCATGAGGAGTGTATCGTATTTTTCATCTTTAAGATCGAAGAAATTCATTAATCGAGCATCAATATTGTTTTCTTTAAGATGCGCAATAGAAAGAGGGCTGATATCAATACATGAAACATCGAAACCGTTCTCTTGTAGATAACTTGCATGAATTCCAGCTCCAGCTCCAACATCTAATACCTTACCAGAACACCTAGCAAGAGCGACTTGTTCAATTTTTGGCATATCCTCGTAGGATCGAAAGAGATAGGCTGAAGAAATAACATCATCTTCACAAAGGTCTGAGGAAACGATTATGTCTTGATCTATTCCGTCTTTTGCGAAATCAATAATCGCTTGACCCATTGGGTCGTTTAAGATGCTCATGATTAATAATCGTATTCGTCTTCGTAATCGCCAAATCCAAATTCATCTTCATCCTCTTCGTCAAACTCTGAATCAGTTTCAAATTGAAGAGAATCGTCTTGTGCAGGTTTGGATTCTTCGTGTGGAGCATTTCCTACAGAAAGAACTGTTTTTACAGCTTCCGGTGTTTCTTCTTGATATCCGATAAGTTCGATTAAGAAAATCCACATTCTTAAAAAGTCGTGAACCAGAATTATTTTTTGATC
>JBFHHS010000320.1:0-2159 GCA_041596895.1 Crocinitomicaceae bacterium
TAATTACGAAGTACTTTAACTTCTTTCGTGTTTACCAGGCAAAAAGAAACACCTTCTTTCCCTGCACGTGCTGTTCTTCCAGATCGATGTGTGTAATACTCATCACTTTCTGGCAATTGGAAATGAGCTACAAAAGTCAACCCTGCAATATCAATCCCTCGTGCTGCAACATCGGTTGCTACCAAAATCTGAAGGGATTTATTTTTAAACGCACGCATCACCTTGTCACGTTCCTTTTGAAGTAAATCTCCATGCAAAGCATCCGCAGCAAAGTTTTTTGCAATCAATTGCTTTGATAATTTTTGAGCCATAGCTTTCGTACGGCAGAAAATAACACCTCTATTTTTATGCTCAGATTTAAGAAATTGAATTAAAATATTGAGTTTTTCGTTGTCCTCACAAACGATATATTGATGTGTAATTTTTTTATTGACAACATCTTTTCGGTTCACCTCCACCCTAACTGCCTCAGCAGACATATGCTTTTTAATGATGTCTTTAATACCATCTGGCATTGTAGCAGAGAACAACCATTTATTCTCTACTTTTGAAACGAATGACATGATCTCATCCAGTTCACTTTTAAACCCCATGCTAAGCATTTCATCGGCCTCATCAAGAATCACTGTTTTCACATTTCGTAAATCGACTGCTTTTCTTTTCACTAAATCAATTAAACGACCTGGAGTTGCTACTACAATATGTGTTGTACGTTGAAGGTTTGCTATTTGACGATCGATGTGTTCACCACCATAAACAGCTTCAACAAAAATCTTATCTGAATATTTTGTGAATTTGAACAATTGCTTTGCAACCTGTTGACCAAGTTCTCGTGTTGGACACAGAATTAAACCTTGAATTTCATTCACATTCGTGTCAATCGATTGCAATAATGGTAATCCAAATGCGGCTGTTTTCCCCGTACCCGTTTGAGCCTGTCCTATTAGATGTGTTGCGCCTTCCAACAAAACTGGAATCACACGCTCTTGAATATCTGTGGGTTCAACAATTCCTAGCTCAGCTAATCCTTTAATAAATCCATTCTGTACACCTAATTCTTCAAAACTCTTCAAAACATGCAATTTTAATATTCAAACACAAAGGTACTTTAAAGATTTTGAGTTCTTCTATTTTATTTGAATACAGCGAATAATTGTATCTTGCTCTCATGAAACATCTACTACTCGCGATTGTAACCACTTTCGCTTCAAGCTTATACGCACAACAAACCATCAATGCAAGTATCATTCATGATGGAATTCAACGCGACTACATTCTTTACGTACCAGCAATATATACGCCAGGAACTCCAACTCCATTGGTTTTTAACTTTCACGGTTATACAAGCAGTGCAACGGAACAAATGTACTATGGAGATTTCAGACCAATAGCAGACACCGCAAACTTTTTATTGGTGCATCCAATGGGTACATTAGACCCAAATAACCAACCGTATTGGAATGCGAATTGGGGAGGTACTGTAGATGACATTGGTTTTACTGAAGCCTTACTCGATTCATTGGCCGTTGATTACTCAATTAACATGGATCGTGTTTTTAGTACAGGAATGTCGAATGGTGGTTTTATGAGTTACACATTAGCTTGTGAATTAGGTCATCGATTTGCTGCAATCGCCTCAGTTACAGGGACAATGAATTTGAATCAATCTTCGACTTGTACACCATCGCACCCTACTCCAATCATGGAAATACACGGAACATCAGATGGAACCGTTCCATACACAGGATTAGCCGGATCGATGGAATCCATTCCAAATGTATTGGATTACTGGGTAAACTTTAACAACTGTACCCCAACCCCTATCGAAACAGCTGTTTCAAATACGTCAACAACAGATGGATGTACTGCAACCCACTTCATCTATGAAAACGGAGATAATGGTGTAGAAGTAGAACATTATCGAATCAATAATGGAGGACATACATGGCCTGGATCATCATTTGTTGTTGGAACAACGAATTACGATATGGATGCCTCAGAAAAAATTTGGGAATTCTTTGCTAAGTATGACATCAACGGTAAAATTGGTGTTAATGAAATTAACGAAACTGAATTAACGAATTTATCATTAAGTCCCAACCCTGTCAATGAAACATTGAATATCAATGGATTAATTAAGGAGTCTAGTTCAAATAAAA
>JBFHHS010000321.1:0-2145 GCA_041596895.1 Crocinitomicaceae bacterium
AGTAACGAATCTTTACTGTGATGCATGCTGTCAGTTTATTTCCTCTGCGAAGTTGAAATACCAAGTTCTCTGCCATGGCCGTCATTATTCCCTCCAATTTTTGAACATCAATCGTGTCTTTGTCAAAGGTGCGTTCGGTAGAAATAGACTTACGCTCTTGGTAAGGAATAACAGGAGAATTGTCAATACCATTTGCCTTCTTCCAGATCGTGATACCACTCTTGCCAAAAACATTTTCCATCAATTCAATCGGCATTTCTTGGATCGTCAATATGCGTTTCACACCTAAATCACATAATGCACGGTAGGTTTTATCTCCCACCATCGGTATTTTCTTTACAGATAACGGAGCTAAGAATGGTTTCTCTGTTCCTTCAATGACACTGATTTCATTGTTGGGCTTTGCTTCTCCTGTCGCTATTTTTGAAACGGTTTTATTGAGGGATAAACCAAGTGAAATCGGTAAGCCACTCTCTCGAATGATCTTTGCACGTAATTCCGTTGCCAACTTCTGACAGCCAAAAAAACGATCCATTCCAGTGAGGTCCAAATAGAATTCGTCAATCGACGTTTTCTCATAAACAGGAACTTCTTCTTTGATGATATCGGTGACAATCTTGGAGTATTTTGAGTACGTTCCAGAGTTTCCTCGAAGTACAATTGCTTCAGGACATAATTGACGTGCCATCTTCATTGGCATAGCAGAATGGACGCCAAATTTTCGGGCTTCATAACTACATGCGGCAACTACTCCACGGTCAGATGTCCCGCCGATAAGCACAGGTTTATTGTTCAAACGACTGTCGATTAAGCGTTCACAAGACACAAAAAAAGTGTCTAAATCCATATGCATTATAGATCTACTCATGCTGTAATATTCAATTTTTACTACGTAATTTTTTTATGTTCTCTAACTGAATTTTTCTATTCTGAAACGCGGTTGGTTCGTTTTCCGTAATCTCGCCTCATGTTCCAGGTGACGACTTCTTTTTCTTTGACTTCATTCCGGACTTCGGCATACCTGGGGTCTTCGATTATCCCCATCTTTTCCATGTATTCGGCCTCCACTAAAATGCAATCGTACTCCTGAGTCACTTTTCCGTAAATCCGATAAACGCCTCTTCCTCGAAAAGGAAATTGTTGTGCTATTTGTGGAAAGTGAACCGAATCTAACCAAGCTCCTTCTTTGTCGAGGAATGTTCCAAAAAACATGTTTTTCCCATCTGAAGTTGTGGTTCGTTTGGCATGAATGAGATAACCTTGAATCCATACTTTCTGATTCACGTATTGAGGAAGTTCTCTTGCAAGTAAAGATTGCTTCGTATCATCGGTTAAAAGTTTGAATGCACTGTGAAGTGGAAACCCCAATAATTCCATTTGATCAAATGCATCTTCCTGCCAGGTGTTGGAGAGTTGCGGAACATCATACGTTTTTGGCTTTACTCGAAATAAATCAGCTATAGCTGGTTTTTCAACGGACTTACTAATTTTGAAATGCGCATCCCAGAGCAGGGATCGTTTGTCTTTTCCTGTAAATCGAAGCGCTTCAATACGAATTAAAATGGTGATTTGTTCCAGTGAGATGTTTAAACGCTCAATGATGTCATCCATATCGATGTACTCGCCATGATCTTGCCGTTCTTTCACAATTTTATGAGCGAGTTTTGTGTCAAATGATTTTAATAGTTGGAATCCAAGAAAGATGTTTTTATCAACGAGGATGGTTTCCAATTTGCTGGTGTTGATGCAAGGTGGGTGAATGATTCCTCCAAATAATTTTGCTTCAAGAACATAGAGCTCTGTAGAGTAAAACCCTCCATAATTATTGATGGTTGCTACCATAAATTCCAAGGGATAATACGCTTTCAAGAATAAGCATTGATAACTTTCAACGGCATACGAAGCCGAGTGTCCTTTGGCAAATGCATATCCTGCAAAACTTTCCGTTTGCCGCCAGACTTCTGTGGTTAATTCGAGTGAATGCCCTTTTTTTGTGGTACAGTTCAGAAAAAACTTATCCTTTACCGCTTGAAATTCTTCACGCGAACGAAACTTACCTGACTTTCGACGGCGCATTTTATCCTCTTCGCCTAAGGTTAGTCCTGCCAAGTAATGCGCGAGTTTAATTACATCTTCCTGATAGAC
>JBFHHS010000322.1:0-2093 GCA_041596895.1 Crocinitomicaceae bacterium
CCACTAAAAAATAAAGAAATTGTCAGCAAGTGAGTTCAAATCCGTTTGTTGAAATTAAAATTCCTATTATATTTGCACCCGCAATTAGCATTAAAATTCATCGGTTTTTCCGTGACTTTAAGAAGCGAAAGCAGCATGGCGAGGTAGCTCAGTTGGTTAGAGCGCCGGATTCATAACCCGGAGGTCGGGAGTTCAAATCTCCCTCTCGCTACAAGTAAAAGGATGTCTAAAAAGACATCCTTTTTTTTTGTTTTGTCAGGAGATTTGAAATTGTCGTTTATGCATTAATTTAATGTATTTTTTGTCACTTACAGTTCCTTTTATCGAACGCCCAACGTTCTTCTGATCATTCTTTAACATGCTTTAACTACTGAACATCAATGCTTCATTAAAAAAGAATGTGTATATTGCGACTTTTTCGAAAAAAGAACACCTAATAATTGACCACTATGGCAACAAAAGATAAATATGAAATTGAATTCCTACTAAAAACTTCAGCAAAAGTTTTAGACGGAATGATAAGTACACCAAGCGGATTAAGCGAATGGTTTGCTGACGATGTTAATATCAAAGACGATGTTTACACTTTCTTCTGGGACGGTTCTGAAGAAGAGGCTCGTTTATTAACGAAAAAAACAAATTCAAAAATTAAATTTCAATGGATTGAGGACGAAGAAGATGGTATTGATTCTTACTTTGAAATCAGATATGAAGTTGATCCAATGACAAAGGCCGTAATACTTACAGTAACTTTCTTTGCAGAGCCAGGAGAACAAGAGGAAACTCAACGTTTTTGGGAAAATCAAATTGGTGAACTAAAACGAACACTAGGAGCATAATATCTCCGTATCTTTGTCGTTCTTGATGTGTCTGTTGTTGGGCATTAAATTTTGTACGTATTGAAGCGTCTCTATTTTTTTAGTATTCGATCTTTTACAGGACCATTTCTGGTAACCTTTGCTATCTCGATGTTTATCTTGATAATGCAATTTTTCTGGAAGTACATTGATGATTTAATGGGAAAAGGACTTTCTGTTGGTGTTATCGTAGAGCTTTTATTCTATATCTCAGCCAGTTTAATTCCTTTAGCTTTACCATTAGCCATCCTTCTATCTTCAATAATGACTTTGGGTAATCTCTCTGAGAATAACGAACTGACAGCCCTAAAATCAAGTGGATTATCGCTATACCGTATACTTCGACCTTTAACTGGAGTAGTTTTAATTATTGCTACCGCCACGTTTTTCTTTGCCAATTATGTCATTCCAGTTTCTACATTGAAATGGCATTCGTTGATATACGACATTCAAAACACAAAAATCTCTAGCATCATCAAACCAGGTTCGTACAGTACAGACCTAGATGGTTATGCCATTAAAGTAGATGAAGGGAATGATGATTCATTTAAAGGAGTTTTGATTCATGATCACACCACTCCAAATGAGATCAAATCTATTCGAGCTAAAGAAGGTCGAATCTATAAATCAGAAAACGGAAAATTCCTATTTTTTGAACTGAAAGATGGAACAGTTATGGAAGAACTTTCTCCTCAATCTCCTAATTTCAGCGTTGATGGAAAATCACATAGTCCCAATAGCAATCACCCATCACGAAGATCTAGCTTTAAACAGGCTACATACAAAATAGATTTACAAGGTTTTGATTTAAGTAGATCAGATGAAGATTTGTTTAACGATAAACACGAAATGCTCAATGTATTTCAAATTCAATATACGATAGATTCAATTCAAAAAAGTGGTAATGGAATAATTGACAACTTTTTGATGAGTATAAAAAACGATCATCCTTATTTGAATTCATATTCATTTGTTGAGAATAATCGATTAAACAAAGACGATAATATCAAAGAGATTTCTTCACCTGACACTACGCTCTCCTACCACAACTTATCTAATAAAGATAAACTTGCCACAATTTCTATGGCACAAACGAAATTGAGAAATAAAAACAAAAATCTAGACTCTCAAAAAAGCTTCTTAGCAGCAATGGATAAGGACATCGATCAATACTTGATTGAATTTCATCGAAAATTCGCATTGACATTTGCCATCATTATTTTATTCTTCGTGGGA
>JBFHHS010000323.1:0-2074 GCA_041596895.1 Crocinitomicaceae bacterium
ATCTATTACAAATAGTTTAAAGCAATTTCGCATTAATGTTGAGGCTTATCCTGACTTGAAAGCAAATACGCAATTTTTAAAATTGATGGATAATCTTTCCACAGTTGAAAATGAGTTAGCTATGTCAAGACGGTATTTTAATGGTGCAACGCGAGATTATAATACAAAGATTGAAGTGTTTCCAGCTGTTTTGATTGCAAGTAGATTTGGATTCAAGAAAAAGCCGATGTATGTATTAAACGACGCATCTGAAGCTGAAACACCAATAATCGATTTAAATGATTAAGGTATGAATTACATTATGAAGCTTCTTTTTTTTCTGTTTATAATTTGCTCGTTCAACGTGCTAGCTTATGAAGATGAACGGATTATAAAGTACCATTCTGACATTGAAGTGTTGAAGAACTGTGAGGTATTAATTACCGAAACTATTATTGTATACGCAAGGAATGTTGAAATAAATCGTGGTATTTATCGTGAAATTCCATTGAGCTATGACTATAAAGGAGGGAACGTAAAAGTTGATTTTGAGTTGGTTGAAGTGCGAAGAGATGGGGTAACTGAACCCTACCACACCGAAAATATGAGTAATGGTATTCGCATCTACATCGGTAATGCAGATAAGTATGTTTCTGTAGGAGTGCATAAATATGAATTAACCTATAAAGTGAATCGTGTTCTGGGATTATTTGATGAATTTGATGAGATTTATTGGAATGTCAATGGGAACGGTTGGAAGTTTAAAATTGAAGAGATATCGGCTCAAGTACATATTCCCAATGGTGCGAATGTCGTTCGATTTGATGGTTATTCGGGAGGTTATGGCTCAACTTCTAAGGACTTTACAACAGAGCAAACAGAGGATGGGGTTTTCTTTAAAGGAACCAACGCTTATTATTCAAATGAAAATTTGACGGTTGCTGTAGCTTGGGACAAGAATCATTTAGAATATCCAACAGCGGCGGAAAATTTCTTGTATTGGCTGAAAAACTTTGCATTATGGATCATTTCTGGTGTAGGGTTGTTGGTTGGATTTTTATTCAATTATAAAACTTGGAAGAAACATGGTAAAGATCCAAAGCCTGGAACCATAATTCCTTTGTTCTATGCCCCTGAAGGCTTTTCTCCTGCTGAATGCGCTTATTTGGGGAATGAGGGAAGGTCCACAAATACAATGTTTGGCGCTACACTCATGAGTTTAGCAACCCAGGGGTATCTGAAGATTAAAGCGGAAACCACTGGAACTGTTTTTAAACATGCTAAGTATACGATATCAAAATTGCCTGCACCAAAGCAACCGAAAAAAGCATTAAATGACATAGAATCGCGTTTCTTGAATACGTTTTTTGGTGCGCGTGATGTGGTTACAATAGAGAAGGGGGATTACAATCCAGGATTACAAACTGTGTCTAGTATTTTAATTTCTTCTATTGATAAAAAACAAAACAATGTTTACTATAAACGAAATTCAAAATTAAAAGGTCGTCAATTTTTGGTTCCATTGATTGTTGGTGTGATAGGAGCAATCGTGTTTTTTATGTTTGGTGGCGCAATACCTGTTTTAATTGGTGGTGTTGTTGCTCTAATTCTAATGAATGCTATTTTTTCTCGCCTTTACGAACAGCCAACTAAAGAAGGTCGTAAGAAAATGGACGAAATTTTAGGATTTGGAATGTATATGAAATACGCCGATAAAAAACGGATTGAATTAATGAATCCTCCTACCATGAATTTCACACATTTTGAAGAAAACTTGCCTTATGCAATCGCATTGGGAATTGCAGAGCAATGGGCAGGGCAATTTGATCCTGGTGAATTAACCGAATTTAGAAATGGACATATGCCATATTATCACGGCATGATGCTTCATAATTTTAACGACTTTACGCAAGAGTTGTCAAGTACCATTTCATCTGCATCTACACCTCCTAGTTCTTCTGGTTCAGGAAGTGGTGGATTATTGCCAGCAACTCGGCGCCGAGAAAATCCAGCAACTCACCGTCGTGGAGGAAGACGTGAAGTTCCTCTTGCCGGCCGAATTGAATATCTCACGCTCGAGCACCTAAGTGTCTGC
>JBFHHS010000324.1:0-2035 GCA_041596895.1 Crocinitomicaceae bacterium
ACGTGGAAAACAAACGGTAATTGAACGCTATTCTGTTGCTGCGAACACTGTTAACTATCTGAATTTATTTAAGTCATGAAAATCTTATTTGCCACAGCAAATCAAAATAAAGCCAACGAAATTCAACGTGTTCTTCCATCGGAAATCGAGATTATTACGTTAAAAGACATTGATCTAACCGAAGACATTCCAGAAACATCAGATACCATACGTGGTAACGCAATACAGAAAGCTAACTACATAAAAACACATTTCAACATCAACTGTTTTGCAGATGATACCGGTTTGGAAATAGAAGCATTGGGTGGTGAACCTGGCGTATACTCTGCGCGTTATGCAGGAGAGCAACGCAATGACGAAGACAACATGGCGCTTGTTTTAGAAAAACTTCAGGACCACGAAGATCGCTCTGCACGTTTTAAAACTGTGATTGCCTTAGAGTTGAACGGTGTTTTACATGAATTTGAAGGCATTGTGAATGGAACCATTCTGAAAGAAAAACGAGGAACAAACGGTTTTGGGTACGACCCCATTTTTGAACCAGAACAATGCGGAAAAACTTTTGCTGAAATGACGATGGATGAAAAAAATCAATACAGTCACCGTGCACGTGCTACTGCAAAAATGGTTGCATTTCTTAAGGACCAAATGAAATAACCCACGTAAATATTCACTTACAGCAGCAAACTTAATATTGCACCAATTTCTCCCCTCATTCTTATTGACAATGTCTTACTCAAGCCGTATCTTTGTTGCAGTAAAAAAACAATCTCCGGAGACATCAATTTTACGATTGAACGGAAAATAATTTATATCATATGTCAAAAATAATTTATACTAAAACGGATGAGGCACCAGCTCTTGCCACGCAATCATTATTGCCAATCATTAAGGCTTTTACGAAGTCTTCGGGTATTGACATAGAGACTAGAGACATTTCTCTAGCAGGAAGAATTATTTCTAAGTTTCCAGAGTATGTTTCTCAGGACCAACAAATCAAAGATGCCTTGGCAGAATTGGGAGAATTGGTAAAACAACCTGACGCAAACATCATCAAGCTTCCAAACATCAGTGCTTCGATTCCACAATTGAAAGCAACGATTAAAGAATTGCAAGAAGATGGTTTTGGAGTACCTAGTTACCCAGATGAGCCATCAACAGATGAAGAGAAAGAAATTAAATCGAGATACGACAAAATTAAAGGATCTGCAGTAAACCCAGTTTTACGAGAAGGAAATTCTGATCGTAGAGCACCAAGAGCCGTAAAACAATATGCGCGTAACAATCCGCATAGAATGGGAGCTTGGTCAACTGATTCTAAAACACATGTGGCTACTATGTCTCATGGAGATTTTAAATCGAATGAAAAATCAGTTACTATTGCGCAAGCAGGTGAAGTGAAAATTCAACATACAGATTCCAATGGAAATGTTACCCTATTGAAAGCTTCTGTACCTGTCTTAAAAGATGAAATTATTGATTCTACAGTAATGAGTAAAAAAGCGCTTGTGGCTTTTTTAGAAGCTCAAGTAGAGGATGCTAAAGCGACTGGAGTTTTGTTTTCATTACACATGAAAGCAACCATGATGAAGGTTTCTGACCCGATTATTTTTGGACATGCAGTTCGTGTATTCTTCAAAGACCTATTTGAAAAACACGGAGCAACATTTGAGCGCATAGGCGTTGATGTAAACAATGGTTTTGGAAACTTATTGAGTCACTTAAATGAATTAGAAGAAGCTGAGCGTAAAGCGATACAAGCGGATATTGCTGCAGCAATTGCAAAGGGACCTTCTTTAGCCATGGTTGATTCTGACAAAGGAATTACAAATTTACACGTTCCAAGTGATGTAATTATTGATGCTTCAATGCCTGCAATGATTCGTACATCAGGGCAAATGTGGAATGCTGAAGGCAAGCAACAAGATACGAAAGCCGTTATTCCAGACAGCAGTTATGCTTCGGTTTACCAAGCAACAATTGACTTCTGTAGAGAAAATGGGGCATTTGACCCAACAACGATGGGAACAGTTCC
>JBFHHS010000325.1:0-2035 GCA_041596895.1 Crocinitomicaceae bacterium
GTCTCTATACTCATTTGCGTTTAACAATTCGTTTAATTCAGCTTTATTTTCGATTGAAATTTTAATCATCCAACCGTCTGTGTATGGCGCAGAATTTACATTCTCAGGCATTTGTTCCAATCCTTCATTGACTTCTAGAATCTCACAAGAAACAGGAACGAAAAGATCTGAAACTGTTTTTACAGCTTCCACCGATCCAAAGACTTCATCTTTAACCAGTCGATCCCCTTCCGTTTCAATTTCCACATAGACGATATCTCCCAATTCGCGTTGAGCAAAGTCAGTAATCCCAACCAAGGCCGTATTTGTTTCTGGATCAAACTTCAACCATTCGTGATCCTTCGTATAGTATAATTTTTCAGGTACCTTCATCGCTTATGCATTCACTGTTTCGTTCACGTTTAATGTTGGACCTCCTTTCAAGATAGAAGAATCTCCGACTACACCAAATTTCTCAAAGTTTGATCTAAAAGCTTCCACGAGTGAAGTCGCTTTTGTTACGTACTTCACTTCATCCTCCCAAGAATCCATTGGGTTTAAAATAGAAGCAGGAACATTAGGACAAGAAAGCGGAATATTTAAACCGAAGAAAGGCTCTGTTTGAAAAGGCACATTGGTAAATTCTCCCGACAATGCTGCAGAAATCAAAGAACGCGTATACTTTAAACTAATGCGTTCACCTACACCGTATTCACCTTGAATCCATCCGGTATTAACCAACCAAACATTGACTTTATTCTTTTTCATTTTCTCACCAAGCATTTCAGCATACTTTGTTGGATGTAATGGTAAGAAAGGCTCCCCAAAACAAGCTGAGAACGTTGTTTGCGGTTCTGTAATCCCTTCTTCTGTTCCGGCGATTTTAGCCGTATATCCAGAAATAAAGTGATACATTGCTTGTTCTTCTGTCAATTTAGATAATGGAGGCAACACACCAAAGGCATCACATGTTAAAAAGAAAATATTTTTAGGTTGACTTCCTTTCGAAGGAATCAATGCATTATCAATGTGCTCGATTGGATAAGAAACACGTGTATTCTCTGTAATGGAAACATCTTCATAGTTTACCACCTTCGTTCCTTCATAGAAATTGGTATTTTCCAATAAGGCTCCAGAACGAATGGCACCGAAAATTTGAGGTTCCCCCTCTTCAGTTAAGTTCACGCATTTGGCGTAGCACCCTCCTTCAAAGTTAAACACTTCGTTTTCGTCCCAACCGTGTTCATCATCGCCAATTAGCTTACGATTTGGATCGGCTGATAAAGTTGTTTTCCCCGTTCCTGACAAACCAAAGAACAATGCTGTATCGTTGTTTTCCCCGACATTGGCGGAGCAATGCATTGACAATACCTTTTCATTGTGAGGTAGAATAAAATTCAACACAGAGAAGATTCCTTTCTTAATCTCACCTGTATAAGCTGAACCACCGATCAGAATCACTTTTTCTTTGAAATTGACAATGGTAAAGTTTTCACTTCTTGTACCGTCAATAATTGTATCTGCTTTAAATTCTGGCACTGCAATCACGGTCCAATCCGGATCAAAGCTTTTCAATTCATCAGCTGACAAACGCCCAAACATGTTATGCACGAAAACGTTTTGCCACGCATATTCAGTAATTACTCGCACATTTAATCTGTATTTGTCCGATGCACATGCATACACATCACGCACAAATAATTTTCTATTTTGTGTATACGCTTTCATACGGTTATAAAGTCGTGCAAAACGCGTGGAAGAAATGGCTTGATTGATTGGTCCCCAAAAAACTGCATCGTGTGTTACTTCATCTTCAACGATGAATTTATCTTTTGGTGATCTCCCAGTGAAAGACCCTGTTTTACAAACGATAGCTCCAGAACTTGTAAATTCTACTCCCTCTTCTTTAATCGCCGTTTCAATCAAAGTCGACTGTTTCACATTCCAATGAATTAAATCTTCATTTGATAAATCTAATGGTGTTATTCTTTCGTGCGCATTCATAATGTTAAATTTTGACTTGGGTCAAAGGTAATGGCCTCCTTTCTCTAATGCA
>JBFHHS010000326.1:0-2022 GCA_041596895.1 Crocinitomicaceae bacterium
GGTTAAATGAGTGTAATCTCAGCCGCAATCTTGCAGCACCCCTTAGAGACGACGCAAAACTACGCTAAACATTTTAAAGAAGGTCAATTGATTTTAAACTTTTTTCAATACGCTCAGAATACGTACCTGAAACAACAATAAAGTTCTTGTTATGCTGTTTTAATGAGGTTAAATACATTTCAAACAATTCATCTCGATTATGAGGGTTTTCTCTTAACGGATCTTCTTCCCAAGGAATATCTGGACTACACAGAATATGTAAATCAAAGACTTTTCTACTTACTAAATCGTGAATTAATTTTGATATTTCTCCATATTTATATTGAGACCAAACCTCTAAAACGGAAAAATCAGTATCAGAAATAATCAAATTCTCTTTAGAGGACTGGATCAAATTTAACTGCCCCTTTCCAATTTCATCTAAATCTGATTGTACATATATGCCATTTCTATCTTCTAAAAATCCACGTGCAAACTCCGTAATGAATTCTACTTTATAATACTCCGATAATGCTTGGCATAAGGTAGATTTACCCGATGATTCTGGTCCTGTTACAGCAATTCTGATCATTCTAATTGTAATTTAAACTCTTTCCTCCAAGTAACAAACCCGATAACCGCAAGGACGGTGAAAATGACATATTGTACAGCTGTTAAATTATAGTCTTGCTGAGCATAGAGATAAACTGAACTTAGATCAATTACGATCCAATAAATCCAATTACCTAAAACTTTACGTGTAACCATAAACGTGGCTGATAGACTATAACATGTAGTAAATGCATCTAAATAAGGATTGACCTGGTTTGTATAGAGATCAAAAAAATAACCAAGAATAAAAGCAAGACCTCCGCTCAAGATAATATTATACAGATGATTTTTCACCCCCCATAGTTTAATCCCTTTTTCATTTACTGCAGTATTATTCCAACTAAACCAGCCAAAAACTGCCATAATCACATAGAAAAATTGAAGTATGGCTTCGATATACAACCCACCAGAATAACAGAGATAAACAAATAATGTTGACCCAATAAACGCAAAGAACCAACCGAAAATGGATTGTTTTGTGATAAGCACAACATATAAAATGCTTGAAGTGACCGCCAACCATTCAATAATTGATGTTGCCATTACTCCTTCCCATACACTTGATAAAAATGACATCAATCGATTTTAGCAATTACAATAACCTCAAACACTTAAAAAAACAATTGTTTTAGAAATGCTTGCAACCGGTTTCGTAAAAGTAAACAAATTCAATTATACGATTAAATAGAGGCGACTATTCATGTAATATTAACATCGGGAAATGCGCTAGTTTCGAAAGTTCTTTCGTTACACTTCTCGTGAAAATTCGCTCAAAGAATGTATGTCGCCTAGCCACTATAGCCAGTAAATCTACTTTTTTCGTATATACAAAGTTTTCAATTCCTTCTACGACATTAGGGTTTATCTCACTGTGAAAACTATGATTCACATCTTCTAGTTGATTGTGAAGTTCAAAACCTTCGATAGCTTCGTTGTAATTCGTTTCATTTGTATGAACATTTAACACACAAATCTCAGAATCGTGTTGTTTTGCTATCCGAACAAGCGGATCAATTAAATGAGAATGATTCAATTTATGTAAATCTGAAGCTATTGCTAATTTTGACATGCCATTATATTCACAATTTAATGGAATCATAACTATTGGAACATTAACCTCTTTAATAACCTCTAGGGTATTACTTCCAATTAAGAAATTTTCAACAGACGATGCACCTTTAGTTCCCATAACAACGTAATCCACCTCCATTTCTTGAGATAAATTTTTAATTGTATTTGCTGGGGCTCCATAATAAGTATGTGATTCGATTTTTAATCCATCAAACAAACTCAGTAACAATTCCTTTTGTTTCGTTACACCTTCAATTGATTCTTTTCGGAGAAAATCATTTAACGAAACAACAACAGTTGTAACAGCTCTTGGTTCCGTGTAAGTATTAACTAAACTATAATGAACATCTTTTACGCCGA
>JBFHHS010000327.1:0-1962 GCA_041596895.1 Crocinitomicaceae bacterium
ACAATAATGTTGCAATTAGTAGTAGGGTTGACTTCATAATATGTGGTTTTTACTTGAATTTTTCAAGTTCAACCTAAAGACGAAAAAGATCTTCCTAAAGTTGCCTATGGTTTTTTACAAATGAACCAATCTACTATTTCACCGTAGTATTCAAGCTGCTTTACAAATTGAAAATTTAATTTTTCGAGTACTTTTCTGGATATTTTATGCCGAGGGTCTGTTGCTGCAAAGATCTTTTTTATAAATAATTTATTGAAAGCATAGTTTAACCAAGCTTCTGAAGATTCTGTTGCATATCCTTTTCCCCAATGTTTCGGCTTAAAACGATAACCGAGTTCGTAGAAGTTTTTATTGCCATCGATTTCTTCATCGTGTAATTTTAAACCACACCAGCCAATCACTTCTCCAGTAGTTTTTAACTCTACTGCCCAACGACCAATCCCATTTTCTTCATATTGCTTCCGTAGCATACCGATTATTTTTCGTGTTTCTGACATGTCCTTGACCGGAGGTATTCCAATGTATTTCATTACTTCTGGATCGCTGTCAAGTTCAAATAAATCATCTACATCTGATAAAAGGATTTCACGCAGAACAAGGCGTTTCGTTTCTATTGGTGCTCTCATTTAATTGGTTTTTGGAAGAAATATTTCAGCTATCATGCATCGTGCACTACCTCCTCCGTATGTTTCAATTGTGTTAATTGGGCTGTGTATAATTTCACATTCATTCTCGATTGCATTCAGTTGTGATTTGTTCAATGATTGAAAGGCTTGAGTGCTCATAACCAGAAATCTTTGACCTTTCTGATTTCGCAATTGAAGCATGTTTCCTGCAAATGACTCCACTTGCTTCTCAGTGATAGTAATGATTTTTTTACCTGATTGTTCTAGTGAATGAATCACCGTTTTTCGTTCCTCATGATTATCAATGGAATCCAGGCAGATTACAGCAAACGTTTCTGCTACGCACATCATTACATTGGTGTGATAAATTGGTACACGTTTGTCACTTACGGTTTGATTTGCTTGAAATGGAACTGATTTAAAGTTGTGTTCTTGGCAGAATAGCTCAAACAAGGTGATATCAGTTCTATCGGAAATTGCCGCATAGGCAATCCGATTCGTACGGTCTAGAACAAGACTGCCTGTGCCTTCTAAAAATTGATTGGTGCTCTCATAAAAGCTATAATCAATAGTTTTTGTTGAGCTGAAACCTGTATTGATAATAGTGTTAATGATACTTTTTCTGCGCTCTTTCCGTCTGTTTTCAGCGAACATGGGGTAAACAATGATATTTCCGTTTTGATGAAATGAAATCCAATTGTTAGGAAAGTGTGCATCTGGAGTGTCTATTCCATCTTCTTGTTCACAAACAAGCACGTGAATACCATGTTCTCGAAGCTTTGCTACAAAATTGGTGAATTCAAGTATGGCAGAGGACTCCATAGATTGAAAAGGAGTGTCTCGTTTTTGATAATAGTTATTTGCTAGCGTTTCTTCATTACTTCGAAAATTCGCAGGTTTAACCATTAAGACATTTTCTGTTGTTTGCTTCATTTTTTTGAAGATCATTTTAATGTAAACCTAATGAATCTTACTCTGTTCACAAGTTTTCAATAGAATAAGAAACTAAATATAACGAATCAATAAAAGTGAATAATGAAAAATGTTTTTGGGATATTTTTAATGTTGTTTGTTGGGTGTGTTTCTTTTGCGCAACCAGGAGATGTACCTAGAAAGTTCGAAGGAAGTGTAGGGACAGAAGTATTACCTTGTTCAGAAACACTGTATAGTGATAATGAGGTTACGTATTTGGTTAAGGGAGCAAAACGAATTATTACAACAAATGCAATTCCTGAGCATGAAGTTGGTGTCTTTTTAAAAGGTGGTAAAGAGAAAGTGATAGAGGAGCAAGAGTTCGTTTATAAATTACCCTTGAATCCTCAAAAAGAATCCAAAT
>JBFHHS010000328.1:0-1941 GCA_041596895.1 Crocinitomicaceae bacterium
GCTGTATTTGATTCAAATGCAACAATCGTTTCTAAAGATGGTAAAAATGCTGTAATCTACGCATGGTACGATAACGAGTTCGGTTATACAAAGCAAGTAATTCGTTTAGCGAAATACATCACTAAAGTAAGAAGAGCGATTTACTATTAATCGATAATCTATAAGAATCAAAAGGGGACTCAATTCATGAGTCCCCTTTTTTTTCTGGTTTACTTCGTAGCATTGTACTTGTGAATCGCAAAAATTGGAATTGCGACTAATGCTAAACCAGCTACGCCTGTTACTAATGCAATCCCAGCACCTGGCCAATGCATTACTTTAAAAAGCATTCCCAATATTGTAAGACTTGTAAAAAATGCTCCTGTACTATAAGCTAATCCTCTCATGATATAAAATTTACTCCCAAATAGGGTGGTTATATCATTAGAATGCAAGTTTTTAGAAATAGTAACAAAAAAAAAGAGTGATTAAAAACCACTCCTTTTTATACTTTAATTAATGCTCGTGGCAATGCACTTCGTAGTTTACACCATTATAGTTATAACCACTTGCTTCAATTGCTTCGAGGTCATCTCCACAATATTCACCTAGTTCAACTTCTTCATTTTGATCATTTTCATAATGACATTCGCTACATTCATCTTTTTTACATGATACTGTCGCCATGGCAACTAAAGCCATCGTAATAACAAACATTTTCTTTTTCATCTGTCTGATTTTAATAAGTTAAAAAATTGATATAATCGTAAGCCTATAAAGGCTTTTAAATCCTGAATTATTTGGATAATTTTCCATTGAATTGGTAGATGAGACTCACATAGAAATTACGTCCCATATCATAAACACCGATGTTCTTCAACCTCGAAAGGTGATTTACATACTGGGCATTAAGCGCATTTTTCACACCTAAATTGATTTCAATCGGATTTTTCATGTACCATTTGAACTTCAATCCTGCGTCAATAACATCATAAGCAACAGAAGCACTTTCATATGCAGTTATGCGGTCTTGAGCAAAATAGTGAGCATGTTTAATAACAACTTCATCTAAATTAAACTTCTGCTTTTTCTTAAACTGCAAACGGATGAGGTTACTCAATTTAGGTTGTGGCATAAGCGACATATTCTCTCCGCTCAATGACTCTCCATATATCAATGCGTATGAACTTTCAATATGTAACCAATGGGCGAAATGAGGATGATAATGAAACCCGACATCTACTCCATACAGTTGCGCCTGATCAATTTGTTCATAAAAATAGACCGGCATCATATCAATCAACGAATCTTGAGCCACAATTTGCGTGAAATTTTGGATATAATTATAGAATGGATTTAAAACAACAGAAAGATGTTCCATTTCGAGCTCATAATTCACATCAAATTGAGTCGCCCGTTCTGACTTAAGATTTGGATTCCCTACTTCATAACGAAGTGCTCCATGATGTACTCCATCTACTAACAATTCTGATACGTGTGGTGCTCTGAAACCACTGGAGACATTAAACCGTAATGTATTTTTCAACGTTTCTCCCCAAAAATACTTTCCTCCTATCGAAAAATTTGGACTTGAATACGTTTCAGTAAACCCACCTGAATTCAATACTCGAACATCGTATCTCCCTCCAAATTGAATACTAAAATTAGATTTACTTCGATAATTAGCAATAGCATACAATCCGTTATCGAACTGATTAAAATTTGGAATCAACTGTTCCAATGCTGATTCGTCATTGCTATTAACTTGATACATTCCTTGCAAACCTGCGCTTACGTTCCAAGAACCAATATCCTTTTGATATTGTGCATGATACAGGCCATTTCGTAATAACATGCCTAATCCAGGAATCGTTACCTTGTCTTCATATTCTAGCAAGCTATTTTGAGTATACCCGAGCATAAACTGAATTTTATCAGAACCTAAAAAGAACTTGTTCTCCA
>JBFHHS010000329.1:0-1908 GCA_041596895.1 Crocinitomicaceae bacterium
CAACGGCTCCAGCACCAATGATAACATTTGATCCAATATTAATGTTTGGGGCAACAACTGCTCCTGCACCAATAAAACTTAAGGAGCCAATTGACACATTCCCTGTAATTGTGGCATTTGGAGCAATATGCACATAATCGCTTAACTTGCATTCATGTTCTACCACAGCGCCTGAATTAATAATGACTCCACGTCCTATTTTTGCACCAGCATTGATAATTGCTCCAGGTCCTATAAGTGTACTCGCTTCAATCGTTACTGATTTTGAAATTATTGAAGACGGATGAATAATTGTCGTTTCAGAAAGGTTTTGATTTGTAATTAAATCGCAGACTTTCTTCCGAATTTGATTCGCCCCCATTGCAGGAAAAAAAACAGTGTTACTATCAAGTTTTTCGAATTTCTGAATAGATTCATCACCTAAGTACTTTAATCCTAAAGTATTGCTGTGGTTTTCTATAGGAGCGATATAGCTAGTTAAATTTAATGATTCAGTCAAGCAATCAGCAATAACCAATGCATGTCCCGAATATCCGAATATTACTAACTCCTTTACAATCATAATCGTACACTACTTGGAATGTTAACTAATCTATCTTGAATAAAAGTACTGTTTTTTAAACTGTCGCGGCCGTATTGACTTAAAAAGTCAAGTTCATGGAGTAGTGTCCATGAAGGTCGTGTCATCACACCGTTACTATTGCTATATTCTAAAAAAGCTTGTTGTTCTTCTTTCGAGTTAAAAAAGAGTGTATTTAACCAATAATTAGCTTTGGTTCCTTCACGTTCGGTAAAGAAAGTGGCTTCATGTTGTTTAAAAAATTCCTTGTACAATTGAGCTGTTTCCCTCTTGTTATCGATGAATCGTTCTAATTCTTCCAATTGAGCACAAGCTAAAGCGGCATTGATATTTGGACAGCGGTAATTGTAGCCAATATGGTCATGTCGATATTCCCATTTATGAGGAATTTTCGCCTGCGTACTTATGTGTTTAGCTTTCTTCGCTAATTCAGTATCGTTGGTGACAAGTATTCCACCACCTCCACAGGTAATTGTTTTGTTTCCGTTAAAGCTATATGCACCAAGCAATCCGAAAGTACCTGTTTGCTTACCGTTTATTGTTGACCCTAGCGATTCAGCAGCGTCTTCAACAACAGGAATGTTATACTCATTGCAAAGATCTATAATCTCTTCAATTCTTACTGGGTGACCAAAACTATGCATCGGAACAACAGCACCAACTTTATTTCCAGTAGGAGTGTGGATTGGTTTATTGTCGATAACCTCAACATCTTTTAAGAAGTTTCTTAATGCTTCAGGAGACATTCCTAAAGTATCGAGCTCAACATCAATGAAATAAGGTGCGGCATTGGTGTATAAAATAGCGTTGGCAGTTGCAACAAAACTTAATGCTTGAGTGACTACAATGTCACCCGGTTGAACATTAGCAACCATCAGTGCTAAATGTAGGGCAGAGGTACCGTTTGAAACAGCAATAGCATGTTTTGCTCCAGTAAACGATTCCATTTTACGTTCAAACTCATCCACGAATGGACCAACCGAAGAAACAAAAGTAGAATCGATACAATCGTTTAAATACTTTTTTTCGTTTCCGATAAATTTTGGTTCGTGAAGCGGAATAAAATCTCGATCCTCACCATAGATTTGCTTAATTCCTGAAACAATGGATTCAAAGTTCACCATAAATTACATTTTACTATCTAAGTATTTTCCCGTTTCAAGATGGTTGAATTCTGGAAGGACTTTATTAAACAATGAAACAATCTCTGATTTTGTCCATGATTTACTAGAACGTAATGACTGAATTGTATCTTCAAAGTGGTTAAGTAACTGAAGGTCAAAACTCATATCGTTTTTAATTACACCTAAAGTTTCAAATCGGTTTAA
>JBFHHS010000330.1:0-1742 GCA_041596895.1 Crocinitomicaceae bacterium
GATGGCTAATCAAATCGTTGTGGCAGGTAATATTGCGGCAGTAACTGAAGCTATATCTTATATTCAATCCAAAGGTTTGGATGAAAATCTAATTTTACAGGCAATATCAGGCGGAGCAGCTGGTTCTTGGCAGCTTTCAAATAATGGACCTAAAATTCTTAAACAGGACTATAATCCTGGTTTCTATATTCATCACTTCATCAAGGATTTAAAACTAGTTTGTGAGGAAGCAGAAAATGCACAACTCGATTTAACGGTTGTGAAAGAGGTTTTGTCTAAATATGAATCCTTAGCTCAAGATGGGCTAGAATCACTTGGTACACAAGCATTGATTAAAGCATACTCTAAGGATTAATGAGTTTTTCTAATAATTTATTATTAAAATCTGAAGATGTTTCATGAACTAAATGGCCTTCGTCAAATAGTTCAATCGAGTTAACCTTGACATATTTCTTGATGATTTCAATTGAATCGACACTTACCCAAGTGTCTTTTTTTCCCCAGAATAGATTTATTGGGATATCCGTTGGACTAAGATCACTAATTAAGAAGTTGTCTGATGTCCTAACAAATTCGATTAATGCGTTTATGGTTCCTTTTATCTTAAGGGGTTCTATATATAAACGTACATCTTCAGTAGTAGGTGTTTTTAAGGATGCACTTTCTAAAATAGAAGATATTTGTTCGTCACGAATTAGATAATATCGTAATACGACCTTTAACCATTCGGCTAAAGGTGTATGAATTATCCAATTTGAGTTACTGTTTTCTTGAGTCACTGCACCTGCAATCAAATTAAGCGTTTTAACTTTATTAGGTTCAAGTTCTGCCATTGCTAGAATGGTTGAACCTCCCATAGAATGACCCACAAGATGCCAAGTATCAGTATTATTGTTTTCTTGATCAATTTGGTTTAAGACTTTCCAAATAATTTTTGAACGATTAACTTGTGAATGATCAATTCCTGATTCTTTTGAACTATAACCAAATGCGGGTAAATCAATCGAAACAACTAAAAAACCTTGTTCACTTAAGAAAGGCGCATTGTATCTAAAACTTGTTGTTGAAGCTCCTAAACCATGAATCAGCACAACCTTTCCTTTGTATTCATTTTCGTAAGGATATATTTGTGTATGAATACTAATTGAATCATCCACAAGAAAGAATCGTGAATGACTAAAAGGTTTTTCGGGAATCATATTTTCAAAGTCTCTTGGAATAAAATAGGGTAGTATTAGTAAAAATAGTAGTAAAAATCCAATTATTTTAAGTGTTTTCTTTATCATTATTCTTACTTATAATATCCTTTCTCTTTGTAAATTAAGCTTAACTTAACTAATCATTAAAACAAAGTGTTATGATTATAAAAATAGAGGTATCATATGAAAAAAATAAAATCAATTTTAATCGTATGTTTTTCGCTTATACTCATCAGCGCATGTGCAACAAGTCAAATTGAAGAAAAAGAGCCTGTCACTATCGCAACTATGCTTGATTCAGAAGGATCAGTACTTGGACAAATGATTTTACAAGTGTTAAATGCGAATGGTATTGAAACAGTTGATCGAATCAATTTTGGTACACCGGATATTTTGAGAGCTGCTCTAGAAAATGGAGAAGTTGATTTAGTTGTCGATTATACTGGTTCAGGTCAATATTACCATCCTGAAGATGCGACAGATACAAGTATATGGAATGATCCTGTAAAGGGATATGAATTTACTGCAGAACTCGATTTTGAA
>JBFHHS010000331.1:0-1640 GCA_041596895.1 Crocinitomicaceae bacterium
AGGCTTGATGAATTGTCGGTTACCTATGAAGATCTGACCCAATACAAAGAAATATTCCCATTAGATGATGATAATGGGAATAAAACGTTGTGGCATATGGCCATGTACGACCAAGAAAGCTTAGAATTTCTGAGCAAAGGGTTGGTTGAAGTATATCAAAAACTATTCTCCGAAGGGGACGTTAACCCTTATTTAATAATTGACAGAATTGATTTTTGTTCATTTGGAAACTCAAAACCATTTCGCGTTCGTGTAGTGAACGAAATCAATGATAACTACGATTATTTTTATGTGAAAAAAGCCGATGCCTCCAGAATTTACGGACTTGAATTGGAAGAAATATTCTCTCCTGATCGCGTAAACTATTTGGTGGACAAACAGACTTTAGTAGAAGAACATGTGGTAGGCATCCCAGTAGATGATTTTATCCTGAAAAATAAAGATGTAGCAATTGAAAACAGATTGCGTTTAGCCAAAGAGTTTATAAAATTCAATGAGCGTTCATTTGTTCGATTATTAGGTGACATGCGTGCTTATAACTTTGTGGTTGAAATCACTCAGGATTTTGACAATGTTCAATACCGATTAAGAGCAATGGATTTTGACCAACAGAGCTATGAAGGTCGGATGAATATATACAAACCTCAATTTTACAAAGACAATATTGAACTTGTGAGATTAGTTCAAGAACTCATGACAGAAGACGTGGTTCAACAATACCAAAGAATTGAACGCGTTGCAATGAAAAAACGATTTTTTGGCTCAAGACAAAGAACAAGAAGTCTATTACGACAAATGCGTAGAGATCGTATTTCAACCAATGAACACATTGCAATGCTTCGAAGCGAGTTAGCCGCTCATTACAAAGATGATACGTTTTTAAATTATACAAACATGGGAGATATCTTAAACCGACATTTAGAACTCAGTTTGAATGTTGACATATTATCAAAATCAAACCCAGTTTAAACCAATCAGATATCATTGTTTAAATCTATTCATCATATCGCTGTCATTTGCTCTGATTATGAAAGATCAAAATCATTTTACACTGAGCTCTTAGGTCTAACGATAATTCGAGAAGTTTACCGTAAAGAACGTGCATCTTACAAACTTGACCTCGCTTTAAATGGTAAGTATGTATTAGAGTTATTTTCCTTCCCAAATCCTACTCAAAGGTTGTCGCACCCAGAAGCTACAGGATTAAGGCACTTGGCGTTTGAAGTAGACAACGTTGAATCAGTTTGTAACACATTAAATGGAAAAGGTATTTCTACAGAAGCAGTGCGAATAGATCATATGACATTAAAAAAATTTACTTTTATTGAAGATCCAGATGGATTACCTATTGAAATTTATGAATCCTAATGTAATCCGTATTTTAGTGTCTTACAGCATTCCTGCAAAAAACAACATCATGATTTATAAGCGTATTCTCACCTTATTTATATGTCAATTATTCGTTTTAACGAGTTATGCACAGCAACCGGCATTTGGGGGGAAATCTGAAATGCAAATTGCAATTGAATCGAAAAACATAGATGCAGTCAAGGTTCTCATCAATTCAGGAGTTGATATTAATGAGCACTGCACAACCTTAGATCAATAGGTGTATCAATGGTTGTGCAGTGCTCATTAAT
>JBFHHS010000332.1:0-1583 GCA_041596895.1 Crocinitomicaceae bacterium
AGCCGTTGTTGTAGCCACTACCTTACCTTCTGCATCTAATAGATTTACTTTTGCACCAGGTAAAATCTCATTTGACCTCACATCAGTAACCACACCTCTAACTGAGAGATTGACTTTCAATGGTTTAAGTAAAGTAAAACCATAAATATCATCATCTCCTGATCCATTAGCTCGATTGGAAGACACAAAACCAGTTAAGTTATCCACATTCATGATTAATCCGAAATCATCTTTAGAAGTATTGATTGGCTTCCCAACATTCATCAACTTCTTAAACGAACCATCTTTGTTAGGCAACATAACAAATACATCTAACCCTCCTAACCCCAAATGACCATCAGATGCAAAGAATAACAATTGTTCACTGGTAATCCATGGAAACATTTCTTGTCCTTCTGTGTTAATCTTAGAACCTAAATTTTCAGGAGAACCATATGTCCCATCTTCATTGATTGCCATTTTATAGATATCTGCACCACCTAATCCTCCTGGCATGTCTGAAGCGAAATACATTGTTTTACCATCAGCTGATACCGCAGGGTGTCCAACTGAATAATCTTTCGAATTAATTGGAAGTTCTTTTTCATTAATCCATTTTCCTTCTGCATCAATTTCTGCAGAATAGATCTTTAAATTTTGAATTCCCTTTTGATCGCGTCTTTTCTTTCCACCATCCATGTTGTTTCTAGTGAAGTAAACCATATTTCCTGATGGGGCAAAGCAAACTGGTCCTTCATGAAACTTTTTATTTGTATTTCTTCCATGAAAAACTGGATTTTCTAAACTTCCTTCATTCACATCTGCGCTATATAAATCCAAGAATTTCTTGTTATTATACGTGTGAGTTCTTTGAATCGAGATGCGTTTTTTTCTATTAGAAACAAAATACACCTTGTCTTTTGACATTGGATACCCTCCAAAATCGGCGTATTCCGTATTAATGCTCAAGTGTTTTACAGAGAAATACTCGCCTTGTGCATCGATGACATCCAAATAAGATTTATTTTGGCTAAACTCTTTACCTCTTGAGTCACCTCCAGTCATGACATGAAACTTATCCATCCATTTATCACTTTCGGCGTACTTACCATTTTCTTTTAAAGACATAGCATAATTATATACATCTTCAGAAGTAGCTTGATCTGACTCTACTATATTTACATAGTATTTTTCAGCATCTATTGTCTCTCCCATTTGGTAATAACAATTGGCCAAGTTAGACTGCATTTTAGGACTGTCGTATTTAGACCCGAGTAATTCACTATACAAAACAGATGCTTCAGCATATGCCACCTTCTCGTAATAATTATCCGCCTTTTTCAGTTTCCCCGCTTGTGCAGATACACTAAGTGAAAAAAGCCCCAATAATATTGCTAAAAAAATATTTCTCATCATTCTGATTTTCTTCTGTTCTTATTAATTAGAAATAACGTGGTGATCTTATACCATCTTTCTTAAATACAAAATCGTACGAAGCCATAATTTCAAAAGTACCGTAGTTATAATTACGAATTTCTTGCGTCCCAAAATCCGTTGCAAATCCCATTTTAAACTGCGGTGTAATTTGATATTGAACAAACGCT
>JBFHHS010000333.1:0-1487 GCA_041596895.1 Crocinitomicaceae bacterium
ATCAGGACCTCAAGACATTCCTTTTCACATTCATATTTCTGAACAGTTAAAAGAAATTGAAGATAGCTTAGCGTACTTAGGAAAGCGACCTGTAGAATGGTTACTTAATAATGTTGCTCTAAATGACCGATATCACTTAGTGCATGCGACACATTTAACACAAGCAGAAACAACAGGAATTGCGACTAGCGGAGCGAATGTTGTAATCTGCCCTACTACGGAAGGTAATTTAGGTGATGGGATTTTTCCATTAATTGAATATCAAAAAGCTGGAGGTAAATGGAGTATTGGAACCGATAGTCATGTTGGAATCAACCCACTAGAAGAACTACGTTTATTAGATTATGGTCAACGATTGATTACTCACAATAGAGATACATTTGCAAAAACGAGTGGAGACAGTGGAAGATTTGCCATTGACATGAGTTTAAAAGCAGGTCGAAAAGCGATGAATAATTACTCCGAAGAATACTTCAAAGTTGGTGAACCATTTAACGCTGCAATCATTGATGCAAACTCGCCATTGATTGCCACAGCATCTAATCAAAATAAAGCATCAAGCATCATTTACACAGCTGACTCAAGTCATCAACTTGGGACAATTGTAAACGGTAAACTACTTGCTTTCAGAGGTCAACATATTCATGGAGAAGCAATAAAATCAAACTTCATTCAAACATTAAACGAATTAAAGAACCGCTAATATGCCATCTATTTTCTATCCTTCTAGCACAATAAAAACAACAACTTGGTCAGGCGGTACAACTTCTGAATTATTCATTTATCCTATAGGATCTGAATTTAAAACTGGAAACTATCAATTAAGATTAAGTATTGCAACCGTTGAAGTAGAAGAATCGGACTTTACTTCACTTCCTGGAGTAGAGCGCACATTAATGGTTTTAGAAGGAGAATTGCGTTTGAAGCATGAAGGCGAACATGAAATTATATTAAAACCTTTAGAAAAAGACCATTTTTCAGGCGATTGGAACACACAAAGTTGGGGGAAAGTTACGGACTTCAATTTAATGACAAAAGGAAATTGCAAAGGAGAATTAAATGGGTATATCTTAGAAGGGAAGCATTCTTTCCCTATTCAGCTTTCAGAATTCAAAACGTTCATTCACCTACGTTCTGGCGAGATTCAAATTGAAGGCAAGACATTAAAACCAGGAGACTCTATGTTGTTTACCAAGATCGACAACATTCAAATTGACACCATTGAAGAAAGCCTCATCATTGTAGTAGAGTTCAACTAATTCTTCTCACCCAACTCATCCAACTTTTCTTCTAACGCTTCCATTTTAGCTTCAAATTCCTCCTCGGCTTCTTTCATTTCTTCCTCGAGTTCTTCCATTTCCTCTTTGATATCGTCTTCATCGAATTCAACTTCAACTTCGGAACTATTAGTATCCTCACCACAACCACTGTAAATAAATCGTCTAGTTATATTGCCGTTTTCAACATTAATCACAACCTCATCCTTC
>JBFHHS010000334.1:0-1487 GCA_041596895.1 Crocinitomicaceae bacterium
ATTCTCATTGGAGTCATGGACATGCTCCAAACAAAACATGCCATAAAGCGCAATTTCCCTGTCATTGGTCATGGTCGATATATGCTGGAAAAGATCCGCCCAGAAATCATGCAATACTTTGTGGAAACAGATACAGAAGGAAGACCAATTAATCGTGTTTACCGAAGTTTAATTTATCAACGTGCAAAAGATGTAAACGATACCGTTCCTTTTGGAACACAAAAAGATGTTTATGCTGCTGGATACGAGTGGATGGATCACTCTATTTACGCTGTACCTCATGATAAAATTGACTATAGTCCACGTGTTATAGTCGGTGGTCCGCATTGCAAACAACCCTATTCTGCAAGCTTGTTGAACATCTCAGCGATGAGTTTTGGTTCTTTAAGTAAGAATGCCGTTTTAGCAATGAATTCAGGCGCTAAAGCAGGTGGATTTGCTCATAATACAGGTGAAGGAGGTATTAGCCCGTATCATTTAAAACCGGGTGGAGATTTAATCTGGCAAGTAGGAACGGGATATTTTGGTTGTCGTGATGAACACGGTAATTTTTCTCCTGATTTATTCGAAAAGAATGCCAAGCTTGAGAATGTTAAGATGATAGAGTTAAAGCTTTCTCAAGGAGCAAAACCAGGTCATGGTGGAATTCTACCAGCAAGTAAGAATACAGTAGAAATTTCAAAAATTAGACACGTAAAACCCAACACTGACGTGCACTCACCTCCATCACATAGCGCTTTTTCAACCGCTGCTGAAATGATGCACTTTATTCAATTATTGAGAGATCGTTCTGGGGGTAAACCCGTTGGATTTAAATTATGCATCGGTAAAAAACAAGAGTTTTATGATTTGTGTGAAGCCATGATTGCGACAGGATTAAAACCTGATTTCATTACCGTTGATGGTGGTGAAGGAGGTACAGGAGCTGCTCCAGTTGAATTCTCTAATTCTCTTGGTATGCCAATGAAAGATGGATTGGCTTTTGTTGCGAATACATTAATCGGTTACAATTTAAGAAAGGACATTAAAATCATCGCATCTGGCAAAATTATCAGTGGATTTCATATCGCAAGAACAATTGCCTTAGGTGCTGATCTTGTGAATAGTGCAAGAGCGATGATGATGGCAACAGGCTGTATTCAAGCGCTTCAATGTAATTCAAATACTTGTCCAGTTGGTGTTGCGACGCAAAATAAAGCCTTGATGAAAGGTCTCGATGTTGAGGATAAAGCAAAACGTGTAGAGAATTTCCATAGAGAAACATTAATTAGTTTCAGTGAGCTCATAGCCGCAGCGGGAATCGAAAAATCACATCAATTGGAGCGCATGCACATCAACCGAAGAGTTAGTATGAACTCTGTATTGAAATACAATGAGATTTTCCCAACAGCTGTAGAAGGAAGCTTATTGAATCCTGTAAAATTGGAGCACCGTAAAAATTAATTCATGGTAACCGTTCTAGTGGCAATCTCGATGATAGAATCGAA
>JBFHHS010000335.1:0-1428 GCA_041596895.1 Crocinitomicaceae bacterium
CCATTTTATAAAGTAAGCGAAAGAGGAGGGAAGATTCTCTACCTTGGGGTAACGTTAGATAATGCAGGGACTAACTTGCATACTTTAGAGGATGCGGTGGAAAATTTTAAATACCCAGTGTATTTCAGGGATGCGTTTAAAGTTCAGGTTGAATTTCCTGATGGTGAGCTGAAAAAGATGACAACGAAAGTCCATAATCCGGAGCAATCTGCAAAGCGAAAGTGTGATGGATTAATTCCATTATTTACAGAAAAAGGACTCTTGGTAGAAAAGAAAATAGGTCAAGCGAGAACTCTTGTGGTTGATGCAAAATCAATGCTGGAAGTTATGATCGACGAATATAAAACGAATGGTGTAACGATGTACACTCCACAGGGAGAAAGGAAATAGTTACTTTTGAAATTAAACACATTAATATGAGCACAATCAACTGGAAAACGGTAAAAGAGTATGAAGACATCACGTTTAAAGTGGCGGATGGCGTTGCAAGAATTGCATTTAATCGCCCTGAAGTTAGAAACGCATTTCGACCAAAAACGGTAGATGAGTTACTTGAAGCACTTATTATTTGTCATGAACATGAAGAGGTTGGTGTTGTGTTGATTACTGGAGAAGGTCCTTCCCCGAAAGATGGAGGATGGGCGTTTTGTTCTGGTGGTGATCAACGTGTGCGTGCTAAAAGAGGTTATGCTGGCTTAGATGGAAAGAATAAATTTAATATCCTTGATGTTCAACGTCAGATTCGATTCATGAATAAGGTAGTAATCGCTGTGGTTCCTGGTTGGGCTGTAGGTGGTGGACATTCATTGCACGTAGTGTGCGACATGACGTTAGCAAGTAAAGAACATGCGATTTTCAAGCAGACAGATGCGGATGTTGCAAGTTTCGATGGTGGATTTGGATCTGCTTATTTAGCAAGACAGGTTGGACAGAAAAGAGCACGTGAGATTTTCTTCTTAGGATTTGATTATTCAGCGCAAGAAGCATACGAGATGGGAATGGTAAACAAAGTTGTTCCTCATGCTGAATTAGAGCAAACTGCTTACGATTGGGCACAAGAAATCATGACGAAATCTCCAACAGCTATTAAAATGTTGAAGTTCGGATTTAACTTAATCGATGATGGTCTGGTTGGACAGCAAATCTACGCAGGTGAAGCAACACGGTTGGCTTACGGTACAGAAGAGGCAGAAGAAGGGCGTAATGCTTTCTTAGAAAAACGAAAAAGAGATTTCTCGAAGTTCCCTAAGTTTCCTTAAAAGTGCATGAAGGTTAAAAAAATAATACAAACATTAAAAAAGGCAGTTCAAATATGACTGCCTTTCTTTTTCTAGTTTGATTCTTGCTAAACCAAAATAGCTAAACCATTTGTTAGACGATGCTCAAATCAACGCCTTACAAATTTATTTTTTAAAATTATCCGCAACG
>JBFHHS010000336.1:0-1297 GCA_041596895.1 Crocinitomicaceae bacterium
AATGCAGCAACTCCGATAACTTTTTTCATAATTTCTTTTTTAGATTAGATTAATTTAAACAATATTAATAAAATCCAGCTTGAAATTCAATTTTAGCGTAAAAAATTAAAACCACATTTTACTAAAAAACCTGTTTATGTATCGATTTAGTATGTATTTTTAATCGAATGAAATAAATTACAGAATCAATCCATTGCTCTTTATGAATCGTCTTCCAATTAAAGTATTATTTAGATTATTATTACTTTCTTTTTTGATGTATTCTTGTGGCCCATTAACCCCAGAATCTCCTGTAATAACGATCACTGAAAACAACTTGCCCGAACAACCTATCTCTTCAATAAAGCTTCCTATAAAAATAAACTTAAATCCAATTTTCGAAGAAACTAACGCGTCGGTTCCAACCAAATTTACCGGAAATGAACAGCAATGTGAAGGGGTCAGTTTTTCATATAAATTCTTAAGAGCCCCAATTCAGTTTAAAGGTGTTGGGAATAAATTACTTTTTGATGTTGATGGAAGGTATGCATTGCGCGTTAATTACTGTGCTCAATGCACCGGTATTTTTAGTTCAGATGGTCACTGCGTAGTACCCAGACTCTATGCTTCCTGCGGAATAGATGAGCCCATGCGTGGAGTACACGTTGGTTATGCAACTTCTATTGGTGTATCAAAGGATTACAAATTAGCATCTAAAACAGAATTGAGAACGGTTAAAGCGCTTTCTCCTTGTGAAATGACCGTATTCAGTTATGATGCAACAAAAACATTAGAAGAAGAACTAACAAAAGCATTGCAAGACGTTGAGAAAGACATCGACAAAGAAATCTCTGCTGTGGATTTAAAACCTGAGATGGAAGTCATTTGGAAATTACTAACCCTTCCTACTGATATGGAAGGGTATGGATTTTTAACGATGAACCCAAAGAATATCTCCCTTAGCAACGTATATTTTAAAGGTGATACGGCTTATGTTAACGCCTTGCTTCATGCCAGTCCTTCGATTGATTTAGATTACAAAGAACCAAAAACAAACAAACTTCCTCCACTTTCAAAATACGAGAATCGAGACGGATTTGACATCACCATGGACATTCACGCAACCTACGATTCACTATCGTCTGTGCTATCTCAAAACATTCGTGGAACTAAAGTAGATTTAAGCGGTAAGGAAGTCATTTTTGGTGACATTGAGGTGCATGGAGCATCCGATCAAAAACTAAGTATTAAAGTTGATTTCTCGGGTAAAAAGAAAGGAACACTCTACCTTACAGGAACCCCAGTATTCGATGCCGAG
>JBFHHS010000337.1:0-1141 GCA_041596895.1 Crocinitomicaceae bacterium
ATGGCACTTGAATTTGAATCTTATTGGTGCTTGGACTTTTACCTAAAGGATCTCCACTCACCCCTAGTACGAAGTTACCATTTTGATCAACTAGATTCCCACTAGCATCGATACGAATCATACCAGCTCGTGTATAGAAAACATTTCCATCTCCATCCTGCACTTGAAAGAATCCTTCACCAGCAATTGCCACATCCATTCCATTGTCTGTCATTTGAAAACCTGAACGCGTGTGTTGAACATCAATTGTCGCAACATTCACACCATATCCTATTTGATTCGCATTCATGCCCCCTTGATTGTTGGTTGCGCCTGATGCAGAACGAACTGTTTGATAGTATACTTCTGAGAAAGTTGTACGACTGCTTTTAAATCCATACGTATTCACATTCGCAATATTATTCCCTATGATATCCATTTTTGTTTGGTGGGCTTTCAATCCTGAAACCCCAGAATACATTGATCTTAACATTTAAATTTTTCCCTTTCGTTTATGCGTTTAAATTTCTCTGTCATTCAAAATTTAATATTTAGCTTCATTTAAATGTCCAGCTAAACGATGACGGCTCCATCAATATTTGTAAATACATTCCCAACTAATGAATCTTCATTAACCGTGGTAATTACCTTGTTGTTTGCGACATTCACAACAAATGCTGTGCGATCGACAAGGATTAACGTGTCATTTAAACCTTTTTGAGTGGCTAATTGAACTCCATAGTTAAGACGTTCTATTTGATTAGTACTTAAATCAATTTCTCTTTCTACAACTCGTTTAATAGCGTGCTTAGAAAACTCTATTTGACTATTTTCTCTAATCTTCTGTTCGATGATTGATCCAAAACTATCGCCTTTTATCTCTTTTTCTATCGGTTTTTGCGTGTTTTGGCTTGGTTGTGTCAACGATCGAATTTTTAAATCATAAATCGGATCACTCATAATAAACCTACTTACTTTCTGGTGCTTGTTTCACTTCCATAATTTGACTGAGTGAAAACATTTCATCACCTATGAATATAGCGAATTGATTATCAACTAAACTAATCTTCGTGACAATTCCTGTAACAGTTTCTAGTTTTCCACCTACGGATAACTTAGATGCGGTCACTTCTTTTCCAACCATTGAAATAACATAGTTTGA
>JBFHHS010000338.1:0-1072 GCA_041596895.1 Crocinitomicaceae bacterium
AGACCTCAAGATGCAAAGTCAGCAAGGTAAATTGTGCCGAGATGTTAGGCATAAAATTGAAGTCTAGTTATTCTACAGAGAGGTTTTATAACAACGCAGGTTGATACAATTTGCCTTGCCCTGCGGGGTGCGGGTTTCCAAGACAATAACCGAAGCTAAGAACTATTGTTGTAAAATGATTTTGGTTTGATATACAGCTTGCTGACATACACCAGTGGCAACCGCTAATTTTTATATTTGAATGATTTTCATCACCGCCATGAATGACGGTGTTTTTCATCTAAATGGATAAAAAATGAATTCATTCCAGGCGGAAGTTGCAGTAACTGGTTGTTCCCTTCACAAAACGTCTAACGCAGAAGTAGCTCATTTTAGCCAGTAAGATTGATCAGCTATTTAGTAGAATTGGTATTATTTAGTCATAATTGTAAGATCCTTTTTCACTGAGGAAAATCGTCTTACAAATTATCTTACATTTTTGCAAGATGCGAGCGGTACTACCCGAACTCTACGGACATAAAAAAACCCGAAATGCCTTTATTATTAAGCGTTTCGGGTTCTTCTCGTACCTGCTCGGTACTAAATGTGGCAGGGGTGGAGAGATTCGAACTCCCAACATACGGATATTGAATCCCAAAAACACAGTTACATCTGTCAGCCTAGAACACTTATCTCATTGTTTCAATTAAACTTGGTATTTATTGGTTGTCTTCGGTTTAGGCAGGTTTACGCCAAATTATTGCTCCATTTCTTCTTAACATCATCGATGATGTTAACTTGACTGCGCACAGTAACCATATGATAATTTAGGTTTTATAACTAAGTATGTACGTGGAGTGTGATGCTATGATTGATAATCTGAATTTGGTTACTGAGTTACTAGATCGTTCAGGTATATTTCTAAAGCTTGATGAAATCGCAAACTTGGAAATGACCGATTTTGGTTTGAATGATTTTGAGCGTATCGGTTTGACGATACATACATACGTCAACACTAATCGATGCTGCGCAAAAGAACTAATAATGCTTCCAAATCAACTTTGTCCAGAACATAAACATCCATCTATTGGGG